>CAJXRL010000315.1 GCA_913059105.1 uncultured Flavobacteriales bacterium | reverse complement strand
TCTACACAGAGTAGATCGTCGGCAGCGTCAGATGTGTATAAGAGACAGGTGCAAGACGGAGATGTAATGCACTTTAAATTTAATGTATAGTTCTATTCTTTGCGATAGATTCCTTTGAATATTTCAGCAATTTTTGAATCATCCTCGCGATAAGTTACCCAAAGTTGGATGACCTCATTTTTAGAAACCTTTGTCCAAGTAATTTTATCGTAATAACGTCGATTTTTATTGAGTTTTAGTTCGCTTCTCAAGGTCATTCGGCCTGGTTTGTCGGACTTTCCTTTTAATTTAAGATTGTTCCCTTGGTTATCTACCCATAGTTGGTTCCATGTAGAATCTTTCCGATCAAAATAATTGTAACTACTGCCGTTGCTGCCTGATGCGCCTTTCCAGTGTTCAGTTAAAATACAACCGTTCTCAAGCTTAATAATGGTGTTTTTTCCAACTTCTTGACCCGCAGTATCGTATACTGTCCATTTACCTAACCAAAAATCGAAAGCTTGTTGATGTGGAGTGCAACAATTGCACTCTTGAGCAGATATATTAACAAAAGAAAGAAAGAAGAAACCAGCGATTAAAAAAGCTTTCATTAGGCATTAATTGAATTCATAAACAGTCTAAACTTTTGTTATTTCTTGTCAAATGTTAAAGTTAACAGCTTTTTTCCATTCGAGAAAACTGGCATAAATTAATTGGTTCTGTGATTTGAACTCTTCTACACGTCTTTTCTTATGACAAAACAAACAATTGTATTTCTTTATTACGTTTGGGAAATTCGTCAACTGACTCTATCTAGTTGAAATTCAAATTGCCTTTCTATCTAACATTTTGTTAAGGATTGACTTTCGGTTGATAAAGGTAAATTTTATAGACAGAAGCGCCAAGAATAAATTCTTTGGTCAACTCTAAATGAGCTACGTCCTCGGCTTGAACACCATAATCGACAACCGAATGCCAATTGTCCCAAATCACCAGGTCATTTGGTTGCAGACTTGGATGAAGAACTTTAGCTTTTTCTTGAGACGATATTGGGATATATTGAAATTGATAGTTTCGGATGACTATAATTTTGCTAATAGGAATCGTTTTTTTCTTATTGGCAAGTAACTGGCTTTTATTTGAATCAAAAGGGTCAAAATTTAACACTTCGCATAAATAAGGATCCGTGTAAATTAATCGCTCAAATCGAATTGAGTTCAATTGTATAAATTCTGCTACAAGAATGGCGTTTTGTTGCGCTGTCGTTCGATTCAAATCATTCCAATCAACTGCAGCGGGGTTAGACGTGAAAGGGAAGATTAATGTAATTGCTATTCCAATGCTAATTGATACTTTTTTGATTGTTGGATGTTGAATATTCTGCAGTAAATTGAAGCCATAAAGGCAGATTAATGCCATCAAAGGACTGACGGCTGCAAATACTCTTTTTAACCCCATAGAGTTAAATATCTCAAGATACCAGAATAAGGAATGAGCGATAAAGAAAACCAGAAAAAGCAAACTAATTAGCTTTATAGATAGTTGGTTAGAGCCAAATCGAGCAACAGACCTTAGCATTCCTAAGACGAAGAAGATAAGCAATGGAATTCCTAAAAGGTAATTTAATTTTTCAGCAAAATGGAACAAGCTGCCACTTCCATAATGTGAACTTAAATAGGCATATGGTATTTTGGTAAATACCCACAAAATATCTTCGTAATGTAGAAAACCAACAATGGAATATGCAAGGTGACCTATTCCTAGAAATAAGATCGCCTTCCATGATTTTTGATAAAGAAAGAAGAGCCCGAATACACCAATAAACAACAATCCTTCCGATCGAATAAAAGGAAGGAAGGACACTAAAATAGCCGTGCTTAGGATTTTCTTTTGTTGGAACAAATAAATTGAAAAGGAAAGCACCAAAGCACATAATGGCTCGGTAAAGCCAGAAAAAGTTGTAGTAAAACTAATGGGAAAAATAAAGTAAAATAAGAGTGCTAGAATAGGAAGTTTTAAGTTTAATTGTTTCGCTATTCGATACGTGAATATTGAAGCAAAGTATACGCAAAGGGCATTGAAAAATTTTATACCAATAAATCCAAATTGAGAAAAAGGAGCTGAGATTAGCGTGAATAATGGCTTAGCCCAATGGTTCAATAATAATTCTGGATGATAAAAAGCATACTTTGAATACAAATAATGATTGATGCTATCAGCTTCAGCTCCCGTTCCATTGCAATAAAATAGAATAACAAAAGATACTAGCCAATAAAGGAAAGTAAAGAGAAATAGTTCATATTTTTTTAAAATGCCAAACATGCCTTGCCTTCTTATTTTATCGGTGAAGTTAAGTCGTAGAATGAGAAATAGTCATCTTCATAAGTAAGATCATATCCTTTGTTCTTGTACTCAATATCTGATTTTCGAATTAAAAGATAATTGGCTCCCGATTTTGCTAAGGAGTCGGTGTATTCTTTTCTTTCTAGATCATAATTATAAGCTACCCATCCTTTTCTATGCGCATAATACATGTTATTCGGAGCTCTTCCTCCGGAGGTAACAATTAATGCATTTTTTGGAATATGTTGATCAACTTTTTCTTCTAATCCGAGATAACTCAATTTTTTGTCATTGATTTTAAAATCATGCTGTTGGTTAGCAATGGATTCAATTGCAATAATCGCCATCAAGGTGTATTGAATTTTTGTTGGAAGTTGTGCTAAAAAGTACCCTGCGACTACAGCCATAACAGGAACAAAGGGGATAATGCTGTCTCTTATACACATCTCCGAGCCCACGAGACAGG
>CAJXRL010000314.1 GCA_913059105.1 uncultured Flavobacteriales bacterium | reverse complement strand
TCTACACAGAGTAGATCGTCGGCAGCGTCAGATGTGTATAAGAGACAGATGTATGGTAACAAAGAAAAGACTGGAGCAAAAATCGAAGTATTCTTGTTAAGAGAATTAAATGGAGAGAATTTACTTTGGGACGTATTGGTTGATCCAGCAAGAAAAATTAGAATTGGAAATAAGCTTTATTTCGGCGAAGACGATTTAGTGGCTGAAGTTATTGATAATACCACTTCTAGAGGAAGAACGTTACGTTTCTTATTTGATGGAACCCACCAAGAATTTAAGGCAATTATAGAAAAATTGGGAGAAACTCCAATTCCAAAATACATTGACCGACCAGTTGAGCCAGAAGATGAAGACCGTTATCAAACGGTTTATGCTAAGAATGAAGGAGCAGTTGCTGCACCAACAGCAGGACTTCACTTCAGCAAGCACCTAATGAAGAAGTGTGAGATTTTAGGAGTTGAATTTGCTCCTGTAACATTGCACGTTGGTTTAGGAACGTTTAGAAGTGTAGAAGTGGAAGATTTAACGAAGCACAAAATGGATTCTGAAGAAATTGAGATTCTTCAGTCTACTTGCGATATAGTTAACGCTGCAAAAAAGAGAAAGAGTAAAATTTTGTCTGTAGGAACAACAAGTATGCGTTGCTTAGAAACATCAGTTTCCACCAATGGAGAATTGAAACCTTATAAGGGTTGGACAAATAAATTTATCTTTCCGAAATATAAATTTAGTATTGCAGATATGATGGTTACGAACTTTCATAGTCCAGAATCAACGTTGTTAATGCAGGCGGCTGCATTCGGAGGGTATGATTTAATTATGAAAGCTTACGAAATAGCAATTAAAGAGAAATACAGATTCTCAAGCTATGGCGATGCTATGTTAATTATCTAAATTTGAAACAATACGTAATCATAGTTGCCGGAGGGAAAGGTTTACGAATGGGAACAACAATTCCTAAGCAGTTTCTCGAACTTAAAGGCAAAGCGATTATTTTACATACACTAGAGAAATTTAAAGAAGCTTTGCCATTGGCAGAGCTTCTTTTGGTTTTACCGCAAGCAGAAATTTATCGTTGGCAGGAGATTGCAGCAGGAACAGATTTTGAGAACATTCAATTGGCCAATGGTGGCAGCACAAGATTCGAATCGGTACAAGCGGGACTTCATTTAATTGCGTCTAATGGCATTGTAGGGGTCCATGATGCGGTTCGGCCATTTGTATCTATAGAAACGATTCAACGTGTATTTAATGGTGCTAAAGAGTTAAATGCGGTAATTCCTGTTATTGAATTAAAAGACAGTATTCGAAATATTCAATTGTACAACTCGAAGGCAGTTGATCGTACTAATTTTAGAATTGTTCAAACTCCTCAATGTTTTACGGTAACCGTTTTAAAAGAAGCGTACCAACAGCCTTTCAATGAAATTTTTACTGACGACGCTTCTGTTGTTGAAGCAAATGGGACCAGGATTAGTTTGGTAGAAGGAAACCATGCTAACATTAAAATTACCACCGCAGAGGATTTAAAAATTGGAGAGGTGTTTTTAAGTTGAAAATTTTGAATTACCAATTTTACTTTCAGCCTTCTCTTTTTTCATCTTGTACTTAAACCTTACAATCAATTAATTCTCTGCAGATCTCGCAAATCTTTCCAGATGTTATAACATTTAACATCTCAATATCATGCTACATTTATAGATTATTTATTGGGCATTGGGAATTATCAATCAGCCTTGTAGATTCTACTTATATTTGTTTGTGTAAAACATAGGCATTCATGGCAGAAAGAATTGAAGTATTGAAAACTTTTAAGATTTACATCAACGGCAAATTCCCAAGAACAGAATCGGGGCGTTATTATATTCCCACAAACACGAAGGGAGAGACTCTTGGTAACATCTGCTTGTCTTCAAGGAAAGACGTTAGAAACGCTGTAGTTGCTGCTCGAAAGGCCCAAGAAGCATGGGCTGGAAAGTCAGCATACAATAACAGTCAAATTTTGTACAGAATTGCTGAAAATTTGGAAAGCCGAAAAGCAGAATTTGTTGAATTGGTTGCAAAAGAAGAAGCGATTTCTGAAACTAAATCAAAAGGAATTGTTGAGTCTTCGATTGATCGGTTAATTTATTTTGCAGGTTGGAGTGATAAGTTTCAACAGTTATTTAGTAGCGTGAATCCAGTAGCAAGCAGTCATTTTAATTTTTCTATGGCAGAAGCAACTGGTGTTATAACATCTATTTGCGGAGAAGATGTGAGATTTAAAGGACTAGTTTCGGCAATTGCGGCAACCATCTGTGGAGGGAACACACTTGTTATATTGGCGAATGAAAGTGCACCTTTATCCGCGATTAGCTTTGCTGAGGTTTTACAACATTCTGATGTTCCTGGTGGAGTGGTAAATATATTAACCGGTAAAAGCGAAGAGCTAGAAAGTCACATGGCTTCACACATGGATGTGAACGGACTACTTCTATTAGGCTATTCTACTACAAATGCGATTTTGCTTGAAGAATTAGCAACGGAAAATTTAAAAAGAGTTCGATATTGGTCTGCAGCTAAAGTCAATTCCAATGAGGTTGAGAATCCGTATTCTATACAAGACTTTTTAGAAACAAAAACAACTTGGCATCCAGTGGAGCAAATTGGTGGAGCAACTGCGGGGTATTAAATGTTAACGTCAGCGATAATAATTCTCTTAGCAACAATTGTCTTTTTGTTGTGCTCTCTTTACTTAGAGTCTGTCTCTTATACACATCTGACGCTGCCGACGATCTACTCTGTGTAGA
>CAJXRL010000313.1 GCA_913059105.1 uncultured Flavobacteriales bacterium | reverse complement strand
TCTACACAGAGTAGATCGTCGGCAGCGTCAGATGTGTATAAGAGACAGAGAATATGGAGCTAAATTTATTCTAAGTAGCGGCCCTTTGGAATTGATAGTAGGACCAACAATTTCAAATAGATTTTATACTGCTGTTCAATTTGGTGCCAACGAAGGTCAGAAATTTGCGGGTGATCAATTCAAAGTGCTTGCATTTGCCTATGAAGTTGGTGCAGGGTTAAAGTTTAATACAGTTCACGTTTCTGCAAGATTTCAACGTTTCGTTGGTGGTTATGGTCGAGAATCTAGTTTAATACCTGTTGTGTACAAACATCAACAAATCCGATTTTTAGTACACTACTATTTCATGAGAAGAGAAAGAGGTAAAAATTGGAATAGTATTTATTGGGACTAAACTTTGAACATTATTAAAGCTATTAAACCATTCAAAAATATTGCCACAGCATTGGCATTTTCACCAACAGCCGAAGCTTTACTAAGTGAAGCAAAACGCATTAGTGAAAAGCTGAATGCCAAGCTGACATTAATTCATGCAGGTGCGAAAAGTGAAGCTGGAGTGGCGAAAGTTAATCAGCTATTAGAAAAAATAGAATTGGATAATCAGTCAGTTAAACTCATTTGGCAAGAAGGCAAGCCTGATAAAGTTTTAACTCAAGTCTGTATTGCTGAAAAGGTAGATTTATTAATCTTAGGAGCAATAAAGCATGAAAACCTATTGAAACATTACATTGGTTCAGTAGCTCGTAAAATATCTCGTAATCCGCCGTGCTCTTTATTGCTAATAACAAATCCACAGCTTAATAATCAAGCTTTGCGAGAAGTTGTTATAAATGGCTTAAAACATTCTAAAACTCAAAACACCATAGAAAAGGCATGCCTTTTTGCATTGGATTTTAATGTTAAAAAAATTACCGTTGTTGAAGAAATAAATCCCAAAGAGGTAAAAACCAAAATAGACGATAATTTGACGCTAGAGCAGGCTTTTCATGAAAAAGAAGAATTGCAAAAACTAGAGGATAAACGAATATTTAAGATACTTAATGCTCTGCCAATAGGTCCACAAACAGATGTGTCGGTTCGATGCGTATTTGGTAAAGTTGGTTATTCGATAAGCCATTATGCTGAGGTTAAGAAAGCTAGTGTTTTGGTAATGAATAGTCCTGATAATAGGTTGGGAATTCTTGATCGGTTTTTTCCGCATGATTTGGAGTACGTGCTTTCGGATATGCCTTGTGATTTAATGATAGTTCATCCTAGTTAAGATGGCTGAACTCTTAACTGGCATAAAAGGATTTAAACAATCGGGGCTTAGAAATTTAGTTTCAGGTTTTGTCGTTTCATTAATTGCTTTACCGTTAGCATTAGGTCTGGCAATTGCTTCTGGCGTTCCTCCAATGGCAGGAATTATTGCAGTTGTGCTTGGCGGTGTTGTTGTATCGATTCTTGGGGGTTCTCATGTCACTATTGCAGGACCTGGTAATGGATTAGTGGTTGTTGTGCTGACTTCTGTAGTAGCACTAGGCGATGGGAACTTACTGATTGGTTATACATACACTTTGGCAGCTATTGTATGTTCAGGGGCTCTAATCGCCCTTTTAGGATTTTTGAGGTTAGGAAACTTAGCCGATTTTTTCCCATCTGCGACTATTCAAGGAATGCTTTCGGCTATAGGATTAATAATTATCGCGAAACAAATCCATGTCATGTTGGGCGAAGGTGGTGTTGAAGCAGCTAATAATTTAATGCTACTGGCAGAAACGCCCAACACTATTCTTGAGGTAATAAATTCTGGTGAGATTCCGTGGGTAGCTATGATAGGAGTAGTTAGTTTAGGAATTATGGCCTTCTACTCAAAAATTACAAATAGAATATTTCAAGCCATTCCAGCACCATTCTGGATTGTTGTTATCGCAATCGGGTTTTACTATTACTTTCAATGGTTTTCAATTAAAGACTTTCCTATTACTACAGATTTTTTAATTCAGATACCTAGTAACATTCAAGAAAGTTTTGTTTTAGCAGATTTTTCTAAATGGAATGAAACTGCTTTCTTGCTTGCTATAGTTTCTATTACATTAATTGCAACTATTGAATCATTGCTAAGTATTAAAGCGGTTGATAAACTAGATGTATACAAGAGACGTTCAAATGTAAATAAGGATTTGAAAGCTTTGGGCTTAGCGACTATTTTTTCTGGTTTGATTGGAGGTTTACCTGTTGTTGCTGTAATAGCTCGAAGTTCGGTAAACGTCAACCAAGGAGGGACTTCACGCTGGGCGAATTTTTTTCATGCCATATTTGTGTTGATTTTTGTTTTGCTTTTCACCAATTTGCTAAATAAAATTCCACTTTCTGCCTTAGCGGGAATTTTAGTTTTTACCGGTTACAAATTAGCTTCTCCTGCAAAGTTTAAACAGATGTATCAATTTGGAAAAGATCAATTTGTCATATTTTTAGTAACACTTATTGCTACGCTGCTGTTTGGGTTAATTAATGGAATTACAATTGGCATTGTTGTTACGTTCGGGATTCAATTTTATCTAATGGAGGACAGGGTTGAGTTTCTTAGAACTTTTTTAAGACCAAATACCTTATTGTATGAAGAGGAAGATGGCTCATTGCATTTAAGTGTAAAAGGTCATTCAAGTTTTATCAACTATTTAAGATTAAAGGAGAAATTAGATTCAATTCCTGCCAACAAGTCTTTGATTCTTGATTTCTCGCTCACGACTTTTGTAGACAATTCAGTGATGGAGCACATTCATCACTACCTGTCTCTTATACACATCTCCGAGCCCACGAGACAGGCAGAAATCTC
>CAJXRL010000312.1 GCA_913059105.1 uncultured Flavobacteriales bacterium | reverse complement strand
CGAGATTTCTGCCTGTCTCGTGGGCTCGGAGATGTGTATAAGAGACAGGTAATACCATATTTAAAAGCTAACCCACTTCTTGGTCGGACTTGTGCTTCATAACCAATTGGAATTTCTATGAAAAGACCTGTTGGTACAACTACCTTTTCCAGTGATCCAATACTTATAGATTCATCAATATTAGCTCGTAAGTCAACTCCTGCTGACGCAATCGTACCATAACTTGGTAGATCATGTTGAGACTTGTTTATAATTCTAATTTTCATGTAGATAAAATTGCTATGAAGTCTACGAAATTAGGGCTTTTTTAGGTTTTTCTAAAACGAAAATCACAGAAAGGAATACGATTAAAATCAAGCTATTAATCCCAAATTTTAAAATTGATTCTTCTTGTAGATTCAATAGAGTGGAAGCCCAATAAAAAACAAAGGATAAACCCAAGTAAAAGAATATAGATTTTATGGAATAATTCACTTTAAAGTACTTTTGACCATATAAGTATGAAATAACAGCCATACTAAAATAGCATACTAAAGTTGCCCAAGCAGAACCTATAAATCCAAATTCTGGGATTAATACTAAATTTAATACTATCGTAATCAATGCCCCGGTAGAAGCTATATATGCTCCATATTTTGTTTTCCCATTAAGTTTGTACCATACCGAGAGGTTGTAGAAAATTCCTAAAAAGATATTTGCCATTAGCAAGATTGGAACAACATTGAGCCCAACCCAATACTCTTCTCGTGGAATAAAATATTTAATCACATCTATAAATAACATTACTCCTAAAAAAATGATCGAAAGAACTATTACAAAATATTTCAAAATCAAAGCATATACCTCTTTGGAATCTTTTTCTTTTTCTTGTGAGAAAAAGAACGGCTCTGCAGCATAACGAAAGGCCTGAATAAACAAGCTAATTATTATAGATAATTTGTAACATGCTCCGTAAATCCCAACCTGTTCAGTAGCTCCATCTGTTCCCAGTTCATCTAGTAACATCCACTTAAGTAATATTTTATCTAAGTTCTCATTGATAATTATTGCTAAACTAGCTATCAAAATGGGGGCGCTGTACTTAAACATATCCTTCAGTAGAGTAAAATTTAACTTTAACTGAATTTTAAAGAATGAAGGAGACAATAATAATAGTTTGAAAGCGCTGGCAATTAAGTTAGAAAGAAACACATATCCTATTCCCATATCCGGAGAATAAAAAGTGGTTATTAGAAAATTTCGATTACCTAATTCATATTCAGGAAGGCAATAATAAAGCCAGAAGAAATTTAGCCCAACAAATATGGCTATCGTAGCAATATTTATTGTTGCAAATTTTATAGGACTATTTTCTATTCTAAGCTTAGCTAATGCAATAGATGATATAGCGTCAAATCCAACAATAAAAGAGAACCATAGTACAAATTCAGAATTATCTGGATAGTTTATAAAATTGGCTACTTCTTGAGAGAAAAAAGAAGTAGCAGCGATAAAAATGCCGGTGCTTGTTATTAAGGATATTATAACCGTGCTGTATACTAAATTAGACTTCTCAATATGATCCGTCTTAGTCTGGAATCTAAAGTATGCCGTTTCCATTCCGTAAGTTAGCAATACCACTAAGAAAGCAACGTAAGAATACATTTCTGTTATTACTCCAAACTTTTCTGGAAGAAATGTGCTTGTATGCAATGGTACAAGCACATAATTAAATAGCCGTCCAATAATACTTGGCAACCCGTAAATTGCAGTTTGCCCTGCTAATTTTTGCAGTGCTTTCAATCGAAAGAATTTGGTTGTAGGTCCAAAAGTTGAATTTAGTTATTCGGGAAATTTGCCTTTCTCTTTTCTAAGAATGCGCTAGTTCCTTCTTTGAAATCTCCGGTTGCAAAACAATTTGCAAATTCATTAATTTCAGTTTCAAAACCATTTTCCCCATCGGTATAACCACTGTTTACTGCTCTTATTGCACTGGCGATGGCGACAGATGAATTTTTTGACATTTTTTCACAAATCTCTAGGCATTTATCCATTAAATCTTCTTGCTCAACAACATGATTTACTAAGCCACAAGCAAGAGCTGCATCAGCTTTAATCATGCCTGCCGTAAAAATTAATTCGAAAGCTTTTCCTTTTCCTGCCAGTTGAGCTAATCTTTGAGTTCCTCCATAACCTGGTATAACTCCTAAGCTAACTTCTGGTAAACCCATTCTTGCATTTGTAGAAGCAATTCTCATGTGACAACTCATTGCCAACTCTAAACCACCACCTAGCGCAAAGCCATTGACAGCTGCAATTATTGGTTTCTCTGTTTTCTCAATCAAGTCAAATAAAACATCTTGTCCGTCTTTAGCTAAATCTTTCGCATCATGCACGGAATAAGTATTGAACTCCGAAATATCGGCACCTGCAACAAACGCCTTATCGCCGGAACCTGTAATGATAATTGCTTTTACACTATCATTTGCAGCTGCCGTAGTAATAGCGCTACTCAATTCTCGAATGGTGTCTCTGTTTAAGGCGTTTAACTTATCAGGACGGTTAATTGTAATTCTCTGAGTCAATCCAGAAATTTCAATCAGTAAATTTGACATATTGATTCTTATTTTCTACAAATTTAATTGAATTCTTAGGCTTTTGGTAATTCAATTTGGAAAGTTGTTCCCACAGTCTCATTAGAAGTAAAGGTAATTTTTCCATTCATTTGATCGATAATGCTTTTTGACATTGCAAGTCCTAAACCAGTCCCTGATGATTTTGTAGTAAAATTGGGCTCAAAGATTCGCTCTGCCTGCGTTTCGCTAATTCCTGTACCATTG
>CAJXRL010000311.1 GCA_913059105.1 uncultured Flavobacteriales bacterium | reverse complement strand
CTGTCTCGTGGGCTCGGAGATGTGTATAAGAGACAGCAGTAAAAGTGGAGAGTAATTTATTGAAATACATCGCTCAATTGACTGAAACAACAAGAGGAAGTAATCAATTATTTTTAGGAGCTTCACCTAGAGCTAGTATTGGAATTTTAATGGCCGCAAAAGCGCTAGCTGCCATTAACGGTAGAGACTTTGTGACACCAGAAGACATCAAAGAGAGCCTCAGTCCGATATTAAAACATCGATTAATATTGACTCCTGAGAAAGAAATAGAAGGAATTACAGTAGACCAAATTATTGACGAAATTATAGAGCAAGTTGAAATTCCTCGTTAAAATAGGCCAACCATATTTAACTGCAAGATTCCTCTATGCCGCATTGGTTGTAGTTGGAATTTTTGCCCTTGGATTTCCATTCCCAATTTTGGAATCTTTAGGTATCTTTCTATTTCTAATCCTGTTAACCGGATTACTTGTAGAAATAATTCTATTGTATTCATCCGCGAACAGTCTAACAATTGAACGAAAAATTCAGGATCAATTGTCAAACGGTGACGAAAATGAAATTGATTATTTATTAAAAGGAAATTTTGGATTCATCCCAAAACTTCAAATATTGGATGAGTACCCTATTCAATTACAATTGAGAAATTGCACTTTGAAACTAACTCCTAGTTCGAAAAATTTTGAATCAAATTATCAGCATGCTATCTATCCAAAGACCAGAGGCGAGTATTTTTTTGGAAACATAAAAGTACTGATTGGCACAAAGTTAGGCTTACTTAATAAACTCTCAAGCTTTGATCGAAAGTTGACCGTAAAAGTTGTCCCATCCATAAAACAATACAAGAAATTTAGCTTTCTCGCCCATACAAATAGGCTAGAAGAAGTGGGAGTTAAGAAGGTTCGAAAAGTTGGTAGTTCAACGGAATTTGAACAAATCAATGAGTTTCAAAGAGGCGATAATATTAAACGAATTAATTGGAAAGCAACCGCCCGGCGAACAACGTTAATGGTCAACCATTATGAGGATCAAAAGGCACAGAAAATCTATTTCCTATTGGATAAAGGCCGAATGATGCACATGCCTTTTAATGGGCTTTCTCTTTTCGATTATGCCGTTAACTCTTCTCTTTCTTTAGCGGGCGTTGCGAAACATAAAGGCGATAAAGTGGGCCTAATTAGTTTCTCTGATGTTATAGGTTCATGGATCCCTGCGCAATCAATAGGAAATCAAGTTTCAAAAATTAGTCAAGAATTATATCATCAAAAAATTCGCCAAAAAGAGAGCGATTATTCTAGATTATATAAAAACATTCGGTTAAGAATGAAAGGCCGGAGCATGCTTATTTTATACACTAATTTCGATTCGATCGTGAGTTTGAATAGGCAAATGAAATACTTGAAGGCAATATCTAAATCTCACTTATTAGTTGTTGTCTCATTTCTAAATGAAGAAATTGTTGAATTGGCAAATCAAAAAACCAAAGGCGAACAAAACTTCTTCGATCAAACCATAGCAGAGCGTTTTCTCCAAGAAAAACAACAAATTAATCAAGAATTGAATTTGGCAGGTATTTATACAATTTCTACCTTACCTGAGGATTTGACGGTAAACAGTATAAATACTTATCTGAAAGTAAAATCTAGAGGTCTACTTTAAACCTGAGTTCAATCATTATTTAGAGATTCATAGAAATTATAATGTAAACGGCAGGTTTTTAAATCAAAAGCACAACAAGTAGATTTCCATTTCTTTAAAAAAATTACCAACAACACCTCTAAAAAGCAATCTTCTTCTTAAAATACCCTTTGAATAGCCCTCTATTCTTTCATCAATTTTAATTGAATCTTACTATTTACAGGTGTTCTGAATCCTTAAGAATAATCGAAATCAGGTTTAACGAAAGTCAGACTCCGAATTCGCGTCTCCAGTTGAGTTTCCAAATTGATCTAAAACTGATTCTTCAGGATTGTCAAGTGGCTTGAAAATATCTTCGAAAGCACAATAGATAACACTAGTAGAAAGTGGCAGAGCAACAAGAGCTCCTAAACCACAAGTTACTACAGTCATGATTACAACAAGTATTATTAAAATTATTACGCTAAATAAGTAGCTGAAAAATTTCTTCCCGACAACACGTCTACTTGTTTCCATTGCTTCCCAAAACTTCATTTTCCCAATGACAATTAAAGGTATCGTAAATAGGTACGAAACAAAGAAATACATTCCTGCTGCAGATAGCAAAAGGAAAGACAAGAAAAACAAGAAACCGTTGTCAAACATTTCTTTCCGGATTGCTTCAGCAAACTCTTCCGGTGTAATCATTTGTGCTATCAGTTCAAATACTGCAGTGAAAGGAAATCCTAGAAAGAACAACACTAAAACGAAGGGAATTAAAAATAGTAATAAAACAAGACGATGTATAACAATGTCCGCTGCATATTTGAAGCCTCCAAAGAAATCCTTTGGGTCGTTTTTACCTGATTTACTATTTATTAAAAAAATGTATATCCCTGAAGTAAGAATTACTCCTATTAGATTCGCAAGTGAACTGATGACCGGAATTGAACTAATTACAACTCCTAATATTAAATATAACAACGTCATGCCAACCAGAGGACCGAATTGTTTTGACAATAATTTCCACCCATCAGAAAGGTAATTTGAGGGTTCAAAATTATAACCAGACTGAGATAATTCTTTAAGTGTTTTCATATTTAATATAATTTACTATAAATGAGATATACAATTTTTGAGAAAATGTAAGCTAAGACACCTAAGCCTAACGGCTGTCTCTTATACACATCTCCGAGCCCACGAGACAGGCAGA
>CAJXRL010000310.1 GCA_913059105.1 uncultured Flavobacteriales bacterium | reverse complement strand
ACGAGATTTCTGCCTGTCTCGTGGGCTCGGAGATGTGTATAAGAGACAGACATGTATGTTCGAGAATACTTAAGCTTCATTGCCGGAGTATTTAAACTAAAAAACACCAACCAAAGAATCGACGAATTGATTGAAATGGTTGGACTTACAGTAGAACAAAACAAAAAAATTGGCCAACTTTCAAAAGGCTACAAACAAAGAGTCGGGCTTGCACAAGCTCTGTTGCACGACCCAGAGGTATTAATTCTAGACGAACCAACTACAGGACTAGATCCTAATCAATTAGAAGAAATTCGAGGTTTGATTAAAAAAATTGGAGTAAAAAAGACAGTCATGCTTTCAACTCATATTATGCAGGAAGTGGAAGCCATTTGCGATCGAGTCATTATCATTAACAAAGGAAAAATTGTTGCAAACGAAAAAGCTGAAAATCTAAGCTCATTACTCAGCAGTAAAAATGCAATTCAAATTGAGTTTGAAAAAGCTATAGATGAAAAGGCTTTACAGAAAATGCAAGGCGTGAAATCGATAGAGAAGCTAGGAAGCCATAATTATCTGATTCAAAGCAATTCGAAACAAGACATTAGAAACGACCTATTTCAATTTGCAATTGCCCAAGGAACTACAGTTTTAACCTTAAAAAAAGAGGAATTAAAGTTAGAAGATATCTTTAAGCAATTGACAACTTAAGAATCAACAATTAATTGAATAAAAAACTTTTTCAATTCGTACTTTAGCGAACCTAAAATTTAATAGAAGAATATGTCATATTTATTTACTTCAGAATCTGTTTCAGAAGGTCATCCCGATAAGGTTGCCGATCAGATTTCTGACGCATTAATCGATAACTTTTTAGCTTTTGACAGTGAGTCAAAAGTTGCATGTGAAACATTAGTTACTACAGGTCAGGTAGTTTTAGCCGGAGAGGTAAAATCGACTGCTTACTTAGATGTACAAGTTATTGCTAGAGATGTAATTAATAAAATTGGTTACAACAAAAGCGAGTACATGTTTGATGGGAATAGCTGTGGAGTATTTTCAGCCATTCACGAGCAATCTCCTGATATTAACCAAGGAGTAGAAAGAGCTAACCCAGAAGACCAAGGTGCAGGTGACCAAGGAATGATGTTTGGTTATGCTACCAATGAAACTGAAAACTACATGCCTTTGGCATTAGATTTGTCACATTTGATTCTTAAAGAACTTGCCGATTTAAGAAGAGAAAATAAAGAAATAGATTATTTAAGACCAGATTCTAAAAGTCAGGTAACACTTGAATATTCAGATGATAATGTTCCACAAAAAATAGTTGCAATTGTTGTTTCTACCCAACATGACGATTTTGTTAAAGGTGGTTCTAAAAAAGATGATGACAATAAAATGCTTGCTAAGATTAAAGCAGATGTCATCTCAATTTTAATGCCTCGAGTAATTGCTAAATTACCCGAAGACATTCAAAAGTTATTTACGAATGATATTGTTTATCATATAAATCCAACCGGAACATTTGTAATTGGCGGACCTCACGGAGATACTGGCTTAACGGGAAGAAAAATTATTGTTGATACTTATGGTGGCAAAGGAGCTCACGGTGGTGGTGCTTTTTCTGGAAAAGATCCAAGTAAAGTAGACAGATCTGGCGCATATGCTACGAGACATATTGCCAAAAATCTAGTTGCTGCAGGCATAGCTGACGAGGCGCTTGTTCAAGTTGCTTATGCAATTGGAGTTGCTGAACCAATGGGATTGTACGTGAACACTTACGGCACTTCAAAAATTGAATTAACAGATGGGGAAATTGCCCAAAAGCTATCAGTAGTTTTTGACATGAGACCATATGCTATTGAAACTAGATTTGCATTAAGAACTCCTATTTATTCTGAAACAGCTGCTTATGGTCACATGGGCAGAATTTGCGAAGAAGTTGAAAAGACCTTTACTTCACCAAATGGAGATAAAGTTAATATGACAGTTAAATTATTCCCTTGGGAAGAATTAAACTATGTTGATAAAGTAAAAAGCGCTTTCGGAATATAGCTCGAAGTGAGTTAAACATAAAAAAACCCTTATTTAACGAAAGTTAAATAAGGGTTTTTTTATGTTTAAAAGATCTCTTACTTCTCTCTAAAGAATAATTGAATGGGCACTCCGGTAAAATCAAAATGCTCTCTAAGTCTATTTTCTATGTATCGCTTATAAGGCTCTTTAATATATTTTGGGTGATTACAATAAAATGCAAATGTTGGTTTATGAGTTGGCAGCATTGTTACATACTTCACCTTAACAAATTTACCCTTAACCGAAGGTGGAGGGTGATTTTCAAAAATTGGCAACATTACATCGTTCAATTTAGAAGTTGATATTTTCTTTATTCTGTGCTGATACACTTCAACAGCAACCTGTAGAACATCATGAATTCTTTGTTTATCCTTAACAGAAGTAAATATAATTGGTACATCAGTAAAAGGCTGAATCTTATCAAGTATTCTACCTTTGAAATCCTTCATGGTGTTTGAGCCCTTTTCTTCGATCAAGTCCCATTTATTAACCATTATAACAATACCTTTCTTATTCTTTATAGCTAAACTGAATATATTCATATCCTGAGCCATCATCCCTTCATGCGCCTCAATTAGTAATACACATACATCCGCATTTTCAATCGCTCGAATTGAACGCATAACAGAATAAAACTCTATATCTTCCTCTACTTTACTCTTCTTCCGCAAACCTGCAGTATCCGTAAGTATAAAGTCAAACCCATAAGAATTATATCTGGTGCCAACTGCATCTCTTGTCGTCCCTGCTTTAGGTGTTACAATATTTCGTTCTTCTCCAATTAAAGTATTAATACTGTCTCTTATACACATCT
>CAJXRL010000309.1 GCA_913059105.1 uncultured Flavobacteriales bacterium | reverse complement strand
AGATTTCTGCCTGTCTCGTGGGCTCGGAGATGTGTATAAGAGACAGTCATTACACTGGTACTATGAAATTAGAAAACAAGAACAGCTTAAGAACAATGTTCTCTTTATTGGCAATTCTATTTCTTTCAATTCTCTGTATTGTCTCTAGTTTAATTCTACTGCAGAAAATCAATTCAATTCAAAGCTTTATTTAGTATAATATTATTGGTAATACATAATTTAGGGTATAAAAAAAGCAGCTTATTGTAGCTGCTTTTCTATAAATATCTTATTTATCTAATCCTTTTGGAACTTCAAACTAAGTCCTGAATCTACAAATTGAATAAAATAAGAACCTTTATTCAAAGTACTTACATCTACAATTTTCTCTGCATTCAAAACACCATCTTGCATTAACCTTCCTTGAATGTCAAATATTTGAAACGCTTCATTTCTATTTCCACAATTATCACAATTCAAGGACAACTTATCTTGTGTTGGGTTTGGACTTAAAGTTATCGCCTTAATTCGCATGACTTCATCTAAACCAACAGTTCCTGGGTATTCCACAATAAAATATAAGGTGTTAGTCTCATCCACATCATTCCATTCTCCCGCTACGCCAAACGGCCATGAGTTCAAAGCTATACCTACAGCATCTTGATTATTGAAATTATCAGGTTCATTGCCCCAATTATTATACAATCCTCCTACAACACTTCCAGTTCTTGCTCCCATCCAAAATTGACCTGTTCCGCCTGTGTAACTATCCCAAACCCAATTTCCTTCTGTAGTTTTGTCGTTTCCACCCAACCAAACATAGGAAGCTCCTCCTCCGTCAGGTGCTACAGTGTTTCCAAGTATAATTCCTGATCTATTTAAAATCGCAAAAATGCTGTCTTGCTCTCGCTGACTTTCCACAATTGCTAACTTTCCGGTAAACTGAACTGCGCAAGCTCTCGCAGCCGTCCACGTTTTAGCCTCTTTTACTACACCGTATGTTTTGTTGCCAATATTGAAGGGCAAAACATTAGCAGGATTTACAAAGCACTGAGCTGCAGTGCCAAATGTAATTAAACAAATAGATGAGAATAAGAGTAGATTCTTTTTCATGGTTTTGAATTTAAACCCTAAAGTTAAGATTTAAGAAATTATTCTAATTCCGCCTCTGAAAATTGTAATTCAAACAGCTTCTTATATTGCCCATCAATTGCTAACAAGGCTTGATGTGTCCCTTGTTCAATAATCTTACCAGCTTCTAAAACAATAATTTTATCTGCTTTTTGTATAGTAGACAAACGGTGCGCAATTACAATAGAGGTGCGACCTTTTGTTAAAATATCTGTTGCTTTTTGAATTAATATTTCTGATTCTGTATCGATTGAAGATGTTGCTTCATCTAGAATTAGAATACTTGGATGATGAACATAAGCTCTTATAAAAGATATCAACTGACGTTGCCCTACGGACAGCATCCCTCCTCTTTCTTTTACGTCATAATCATAATCGCCCGGAAGCTTAGAGATAAACTCATGAGCCCCTACCTTTTTTGAAGCTTCAATTACCAACTCTTTAGATATTTCAGGGCTATTTAGTGTTATGTTATTCAAGATGGTATCTGAGAATAAGAATACATCTTGCAATACCACCGCCATATTTTGTCTCAAATTCTCTAAAGAGTAATTCCGAATCTCTTCCCCATCTACTTTTATTTCACCCTTCTGAAACTCATAAAACCTCCCTAATAAATTAATTGTTGAAGTCTTACCAGAACCTGTTGCGCCAACAAAGGCAATCGTTTCTCCAGGTTTTACTTCAAATGAAACATCTTTTAAAACATACTCCTCGTCAACATAAGCAAACCAAACATTTTTAAACTCAATTGCACCTTTTAATTTATCCTTTTTAAAGTTTCCTTGGTCTTCAATTGATGACACCGTATCTAGTACTTTAAAAACTCTCTCCGAACTAACCATTCCCAATTGTAACGTATTAAACCTATCAGCTAATTGCCGTATAGGTCGATACAACATGTGTATATACAATATGAAAGCAATTAAATCACCTAATGACGTATGTCCAGCGATAACACCTTTTGTTCCCCACCAAACTAAAAGTCCCAATGACGATGCAGATAACATTTCAACTACGGGGAAGAATATTGAATATGCCCAAACTGTCCGAATGTGAGCATCTTTATGTTTTCCATTCATAGTTTCAAACTGCTCCGATTCTACCTTTTCTCGATTAAAAATTTGAATAATTTTCATCCCTGTAACTCGTTCTTGAACAAAGGAATTTAAGTTAGAAACTTGTGTTCGAACATCTTGAAATGCCTTTTTTATGACTTTCTTAAAAATACTCGTTGCAAAAATTAATATAGGAATTGGAATTAATGCTATCAATGTTAACAACCAATCAGTGTAAACCATAACCGCCACAACAGCTAAAAGCTTCAATATATCACCAAAAATGACCAAAATTCCTTGTGCAAAAATATTTGATATAGTCTCAATATCAGAAACATTACGAGTAACCAAAGTGCCAATTGGAGTTCTGTCGAAATATTTTAATTTGAAAGACAAAACATGTTGATATAGCTGAACTCTGATGTCTTTAATAATTGATTGTCCTAACCAATTAGCTAAATAAGACTGAAAGAACTGAATAATTGCTTCAAAGATCATCACTCCAATTAGGAGTAATGTTATATTTCGAACCCCCTCGATGTCAGAAATTGACACCTTTTCATCTATCATGTACTGAATTAGGAAAGGGCGTATTGGTGCTAATATTGCGAGAATAACAACCAGCAACGCTGTGAAGTAGAATTCTTTACGATAAGGTCGAACGTATTTGAATACCTGTCTCTTATACACATCTGACGCTGCCGACGATCTACTCTGTG
>CAJXRL010000308.1 GCA_913059105.1 uncultured Flavobacteriales bacterium | reverse complement strand
TCTACACAGAGTAGATCGTCGGCAGCGTCAGATGTGTATAAGAGACAGTTGATAAATCGGTCTGAAATATTTTTTGATAAATAAATGGAATGCTTTTTCTGAACTTCTTTCTTGTTTTTATCTGTCCAAGTTGTAGTTAAAATAGAACGATAAACGAATCTAGAATTGCCTAAAATCATTCCTTGATTTATCAACTTCTGAAAAGGCTCATCAATGTTTAATAACCCCCTGTCATTCAGAAATTTTGTCCAAAATCGAGAATACAACAAATGACCCGTAGCATGCTCTGCACCTCCAAAATAGAGATCAACGTTTTTCCAATAATCTAAACTTTCTTTAGCTGCAAATCCCCCCTCTCTTTGTTTGTCCATGTAGCGGTACAAATACCATGAACTTCCTGCCCAACCAGGCATGGTAGAAGCTTCTAAAGGGTTTCCTTTATAACTCCAGTCTTCGGCTCTTGCCAATGGTGGCTCGCCATCTTCTGTAGGTAAATATTTATCTACTTCAGGTAAGGTTAATGGCAATTTATTTTCAGGTACAGCTTTTGCGATTCCATTTTCGAAATAAATAGGAATTGGTTCTCCCCAATAACGTTGGCGGCTGAATACAGCATCTCTTAAACGATAATTCGTTTGTCCTTTTCCAATGCGCTTTTCTTGAATTGCTTTGATGGCTGCACCAATTGCTTTTTTTACTGGTAGGCCGTCTAAAAATTCCGAATTACAAATAATTCCATTTTTGTTGTCATCGGCACCTTCTTCTACATTTTGTCCTTCAATTACCGCTGGAATCTCCAAATTGAAATGTTTTGCAAAATCCCAATCTCGTTGATCACCTGACGGAACGGCCATAACTGCTCCGGTTCCATAACCTGCTAAAACATAATCGCCAATCCAAATTGGAATTTGTTTCCCAATAAATGGATGAATGGCATATGAGCCAGTAAAAGCTCCACTTACTTTTTTTACTTCTGTCATTCGTTCTCTCTCAGAACGAGAAGCAGCATAACTTACATATGCGTCAATTGTCTCTTTTTGTTCAGAAGTTGTTAGCTCTTTAACAAATTCATGCTCTGGAGCTATAACCATAAACGACACTCCAAAAATGGTATCTGGGCGAGTGGTAAACACTTCAATTTTTTTATCGGAATTTTCTACATCAAAAGAAATCGATGCTCCTTTTGATTTCCCAATCCAATTACGCTGAATTTCTTTGATTGCATCTGTCCAATCAATTTTGTCTAAGCCATCTAACAAACGTTGAGAATAAGCAGTAATTCGCATGCTCCACTGTTGCATTTTTTTGCGTTCAACCGGATAACCGCCACGTTCAGAAACGCCGTCTTTAATTTCATCGTTTGCTAAAACAGTTCCTAAACCGGGACACCAATTCACAAATGAATCAGCTAGAAAAGCCATTCGGTACTCCATTAAAATGTCGGCTTGTTCAGTCTCCGAAAACCCTTTCCAATTAGCTGCCGAAAATTCTATTTCGGAATCGGTATGTGCTTTTAACTCTTCTGTTCCTTTGGTTTCAAAATGGGAGATTAAATCTTTCAGGTCTTCCGCTTTGTTGGTCGATTTATTGTACCAAGAATTGAACAGTTGAAGAAAAATCCACTGGGTCCATTTGTAATATTCAGGAGAAGAAGTTCTCACCTCTCGGCTCCAGTCAAAAGAAAAACCAATTTGATCTAATTGCCTTCGGTAGGTAGAAATATTCTCTTTTGTTGTAATTTTTGGATGTTGTCCAGTTTGAATGGCATATTGCTCAGCAGGTAAGCCAAATGAATCATAACCCATAGGGTGCAATACGTTGAATCCTAGGTGACGTTTGTACCTTGAGTAGATATCTGAAGCGATATATCCAAGAGGATGACCGACGTGCAATCCTGCCCCAGAAGGGTAAGGGAACATGTCCAAAACATAATATTTTGGTTTGTCGCTAGTTTCTTCTGCTGCAAAACTTTGGTTTTCTTGCCAATAGGCTTGCCACTTTTTTTCTATCTCTGAGAAATTGTAATCCATTCTTTCTTCAATTGGACTGCGAAATTACAGAATGCCAATGCCATTGCCGAATGCATATCAATAAGAATTTGAGTTTCTATACCTTAAATAGATATTGGGTAGAACTGTACGATAAAAAAGTAGAATACTAGCAATATTTGAAATCCAAACCTAATAAATACCCATAAACAAGTAGGTCAATTTACAACTTTACCATGAAGTAGAAACAATACTAGGTCGTCATCTTTGCAGTGTAATTTAAAACAAAGGAACCATGAAAACAAATACCATATTCATTTTAATAAGCGAATTAGAAGAAAGTAGTTTTAACAAAATGCCCCATTCAAAGATCCCTCAAATTTCTTTTCAGCAACTTATTGGGCAGCATCATGAGGGATTTAGAAAATTCTCAATGGAAGATATTTTTATTGGAACAGCTGCTACTTGGCCAGCTATAAAAGAACGAATTGAAGAATATCTGCAATTGTCCTTTCTTCGTGAAGGAAGTTTAGAGATTATCTATTATAGCACTTTTGACTCGTTGACTAGATTCTATACAAATGATGCAGATAACTATTTTCATTTTTATGATTCTTGTATCCGCAGAACAGAAATTGAACAGTTGGTACAAAGCTTTCCACCAACTTTTGCCTGCGACTTCATGAATCGATCAAACGAGGAAAGGGCATTGTTGAGTCTAATTTCGGAAGGCGCAAACCAAAAAGTAGAGAACCGGGAGGGTGGGTTTGATTTTTTGACAATTAGTAATTCAACGCCAAACGTGCAATGTGCTTAAAATACCTGTTTGTTGGTATTTACAAATCACACTAAAGAAACAATCTTTGTAGCTGTCTCTTATACACATCTCCGAGCCCACGAG
>CAJXRL010000307.1 GCA_913059105.1 uncultured Flavobacteriales bacterium | reverse complement strand
CTACATTAGTTTAATATTCTAACAAAACCTTCATGTACTTAGTGTCCTTCATGGTAAATAGATTTTGATTTTGTTATTAAATTTAGTTCACAACTGGTTCAGGAGATTGCCGCAGTCGTGCCTCCTTCGCAATGACAGAATGGAACGTCATTGCGAGGCACGAAGCAATCTGGTCATTGAACCACTTTCCTTAGTCTTTAATTATCTTCTTCGAATACACCTCTCCATTTTTGAGGTAGAGTTTCAAAATATAGATGCCACTATTCAAATTTGTCAAGTCGAGTGATTTTGAATGCACATCGAGTGATGCTGCTTCAGCAGCATTGTATCGAGATGCATATTTAAAATTGTATCGAGACCCAGACAAATCATAAATCTCAACAAATTCAATTTCTTGCGAACTTTCAATATTAATTATTCCACTTGCAGGGTTTGGAGATATAAGAAGCCGCGAATTTTCAACTTCTTCAATTCCTGTAAACACACCAATCGTCAATGAATCACAATTTACAATTGGATAAAGTGCGCTCGGCAAGACAGGATTATATATAGGTATCGAATCCTTATAAGCGCATATCAAATAATCCGATGATGAACTATAAAAAGGGTGGAAAGTTAAGCCCGGTATTATTTGGAAACCTCTACTCGTTCCTATCCCTTCCATGAAAACTAGAGTATCATAATACACCATATGCTGATGTGTAAAAAACCCGACTCTATATTGTAAGAAATTAATTAGTCTCAGTTTAATGTTCTTCTTGCCTTGTTTATGGTAGATTGTGTCAACAATAAAATTGTAATTAAATGTATCTCCAACTTGAACGGAAAGGTCATATACTAATGCATCTCCTGTATTTCCCAAAGTATCACGCAACAACCACAACTTTCCTATAGTTGTATCTTCCCGTAAATAGCCCATTGTATAATGTTGCCCCTGTGTATTAAAATAAATTTCTCGGTATACATTAGTGTTATAATTAATTGTAAGACCTAAATAGAATGAATCTATCTTTTCCTCGGTATAATGCCAACTATGTGAATTGTAAATATTCCACTGCCTTGTTGTATCTGACAACAAGGATTCATATTGCGCAAATGAATTTAAAGAGAATGTCCCAATAGCCAAGAATAGTAGTATTTTTTTCATTTTAATTAGTCTTTAATGACCTTCTTCGAAAATACTTCTCCATTCTTCGTAACAAGCTTAAGAATGTAAATACCATTTTTGTAGTTGGTAAGGTCAATTTTTTTCACACTTCGATTATCGCTCAGTATGACAAAATTTTGAAGTAATTTACCCCTTAAATCATACACTTCTATCCTCTCCAAACCTTCAATGTACGGTACGTTCACAACATCTTTGGTTGGGTTGGGGTACACTCTCATATCTGGAGTAACTTCTCTAAAGCCTGAATTTAAGCTTGTAATTAGCCCATTTGTATCTGTTTTTAGTACAAATACATCGTTACCGGTGTTGCCAGGTGCGTTTAAAATAAAACCTGTCATGGCAAAACCACCGTCTGAGGTTATAATTAGGTCTTTCACGTATTCATTTATATCCAAGCCGTGGTAATTATAATCTCTACTCCAAAGCACATTGCCTGAACTGTCTAACATGCTCAAATTCACATCGTCTATTTGCATACTATTGTAGGTACGTATAGAAGTTCCTGCACAAATAAAATTACCGTTGGGCAATTCTTTGCCTACAATATACCCTTCATCTAAATTGGTTCCATGCTTTTTTCGCCAAATCAAATTACCTGTATTACCATTGATTTTTAAAATGGCTCTATCTGCATTGTGAGGGGTATAGCCAGTACCAAACATAGCATAATTGCCATCTGCTAAAACTTCTACATGTCCACCTCTTTGACTAAAAGCTTCATGGTAATACTGTTTCCAAACCAAATTTCCAATACTGTCCACTTTGGTCAAAAACAAGTCGGTATGTCCATTTAGTGTTTCTTCTTCTGTGCCACTAAAAACATAACCTCCACCAGGTGCTGGTTGCAAGTTTTTAATAGTCTCATCATACCCAGATTTGTTATGCGTTTTAAACCATAGGACACTGCCAGAGGTATCTACGTTAGAAACATATGGCATTGCATCGGTATTTAAACTATCATGACAAATACCAAATAAAATTAATGTTGAATCTGGTGCTAACACTATATCGTGTATCCGATCGTTCCATTCTAAATCAATATTCAACAATTTTAGGCTATCTGCTCGCGAATTCAAAAACAAAATGTGTCCATCTGCAGAACCTTCAACAGGGTCGTAATGAGATCCAAAACCAATCATCAGACTATCTAAATATTTTATCCCTCCATTCAAGTCATCAAACATAGTACGATAATGCTTGAGGTGATTAACATTTCCGGACGAGTCTACAATTTGATACTTCATACTAAAACCCCCTCTTGTAGTCATACCAAAAACTAGAAGGTCGGAGTTTTGTAGCTCAATAATTTGCTCTCCAAAATCATTCCTATTGTTATAGTCATAAGTAGAATAGAATAAAAAGTATAGAAATAATATATTTCATTTTACAACAGATACTTTAACATTAAATGCATTCCTAGTATAAATTAGATTGCTTTGTTCCTCGCAAAGTTCTTTCATTATTTAGTCAGTACTAATTTACCATTGAACAAACGTTCACCTTTTAAAGTTACAATAGTCGCTCTGCTCCAATTACTAATTAATAATCTTTTAATTACGAATACTTCCATGCTTATTCTTTAATTATCTTTTTCGAAAATACCTCTCCGTTTTTCATAATAAATTTCAGAATGTAAATTCCATTCGTCTTTGGCATATTTATACTTGTTGTTATACCTGTCTCTTATACACATCTGACGCTGCCGACGATCTACTCTGTGTA
>CAJXRL010000306.1 GCA_913059105.1 uncultured Flavobacteriales bacterium | reverse complement strand
TCTACACAGAGTAGATCGTCGGCAGCGTCAGATGTGTATAAGAGACAGGCTATATCTCTTTTAAAAACCTGACCTTCTGAATAAAAGTAAGTTTGACAATCGTTTGCTTGAATACCAAAAATGCTCCCTAAATAAATAAGAATAAATAATCCTACAGAAATTGGACCTCTGTAAAGCTTAGTCTTCCCTTCCCAATAATTGGAAATGGTAGAGAAAAGACCAGTAATTCCTATTGCGATAGTAAGCCTTAAAATAATTTTTTGGAAAGCAGTTGGACAAGGAACATAAACGGTTAGAATGACAATTAAAACGACCAATAGACCAAATAGAAGGAATAAGATTTTACCATCAACACCATCAACCTTATTGACTATGTTGTTTGTTAAGTTTACAACCTCCCCTACTATTTTACTTACTTCAATCACGTTAATTGTTGTTTGTTATGTTGGTTGTTTGGTTAAATTTTTTAGCATGAACCACCCCTATTCCAATTCCTCCTCCAGTATGAATGATGATGTTTTGATTATTCTCTTCTTCTTTTAAGGTTCCCTCTTCTCTACTCTTTTCTAAATTGTGCATTAACACTTGAATAAGCAGCAATAGATCATCGTTGCCTCCTAGTAAATTCTCAGAATTTAAGGCCTCTTTGATTAACGTAAGTTCGCTTGGTTTTGAAACCATAAAAAAGGGCAAAACCCGATTCGATTTCATTTTTTCAGAGGAGAGAAGTTCTTTAACAGTTTCCAGTTGATTCTGGAATAAGTGCGAACTAATTAACCAGATAGTAGCTCTCTGCTTTATTTTTGACGCAACTGCTTGTTTCCATTCAGAATTATCTGGATCGTAGTGTTGCTCTAGAAATGCTATTTGCTGTCCTTGGTACTGAGCTTCTTCAATTTTATCTAACCAAGTACTTTTTTTAATGGTTGGCAGTAAGATCGCCAAGTCTGTTTTCTCTACAAAAAGCGTTTCTACTTGTTTTTGAACCTTCTCGATCTGTGAGCTCAGATTTTTAAACGATTCATAACGTAAAAAGATCAAACAATTCGTCAAGCAAGACTCTTTCACCTGAATGGAATGTTTTCCTTTTCCAAGTTCGTCCGTTATCCGGCTATTGAGTTTGTATAAATATTGTTTTTCAGATCGTTCTTCCTCTGTTTCAACTTTGTCTTCTACTCTCTCTAAAAGCTCAACAAATCCCTTCCGGTCACGAGTTAATTGTTCGTTCGCTAGCAGTAAGTCCAGTAAAATAGAAATGCTATGTATGTTGTATAAACCCATGAATCAGTAATATGATTCACGAATTACGGCAAGGAGTACCGGTGCTACAACAATTCTTTCCGAACCGCAGCTATTCCTTTCCGAAGCAAGGGTTTTTCCTTTTAAATCTTTTGAATTCTCCTAAAAAGTAACGCTCTATAGGTTTCTCCGAAAGCAAAATTCTCATCCCCTACAGTAACCATATTCCCATCAATCTTTGAAATTCTATTTACATTAACAGCTACTGAACGGCTAATTTTAATTAAGTTTTCCCTGCAGTAAAGTGATTGATTGAGACTTCCAATTATTGCAATCAACGGGCGCGCTATTAGCCATACTTTTTCTTCCGTTTTTAGTTCACAATAGGACCCTTCAGCCTTTATTCTTATGATGCTTTCCAATTTAACAGCGTGCAGTTCTTTTTTATTTTTCAGCATGTAGTGCTTGTTCAAAACCACTCCATCTTCTAAGCTGGTCTTATTCTCAACTGCCTTTTTATCTTTATACACTTGAACTACAGCTAGCTCTATGCTTCGTTGTAACGTAATAGGAGTCACCGGCTTTTGCAAAAACGCATGAGGGGAAGTTTCTTTTGCTTTCTCATAGGTTTCCTGATCCGATTGATCGGTCATGTAAATAATAGGAATACCGTGGTCTTTTGCCAATTGAGATGCAGTTTCAATTCCATCCATTTCTCCCTTGATTCGGATGTCCATTATGGCCAGGTCAGGCTTGTTGTCCATCACCTCTTTTATCGCATCTTTTCCATTATCCACTCTCGCCGAGACTGTGAATCCTAAAATTTCAACACTTGCTTGAATCTCTTCTGCGACAAAAAAATCGTCTTCAACAATTAATAATTTAATACTTGACATAAGGCACGTAGATTATATCGCTAAATTAGGCGTTTCCCAATACATATTATTCTATGTTCAAATTGCTACTGCCAAAAATTGCACTACTACTATTGCTTTCTATTCCTGGTTTTACAAAGGTTGTAGGACAAAATGATTCTACTTTAACTAATTTAAAGAAAAGTGCTTTTACTGCATTGAAAAAAGGAGAACTAGATACTGCTAGACTCTTCTTTCAACAAATTATAGCCAATTTCCCTGACCAACCGAGAGCAGTTGGTTTAAGTTATAATAACCTTGGAGTTATTGAACTTGGAGAAGGTTTTAATATAAGAGCAATAACCTATTCCGAAAAAGCTATAGAAGTTTATAGAGGGACAGGGAATGATACACTTATTGCTAAGAGTTTATATAATGCCGCGAGGATATTTAAAAGATTGGGGCAATATGAAAAAGCGGTAGAATTCTTGTTGGAAGCCATAATTTTATTTGAAAAAAATGATCTTAATAACGATCTATCAAGAGCTTATAATGTGCTTAGCAATTTGTACCAACTTAGTGATAACCCTGATTTAGCTTTACAATACAACAACTATGCAGTAGAAATTGCAATAGAAAATAATGATTCAACCTTAATCGCATATTACATTAATAACAGAGGTAAAATCTATATGGACATGGATTTTTACAATAAAGCTGTGACTGACTTTGAAAGGGCGTTAGAAATTAAAATTTTACTATCTGATCAGGAACTGTCTCTTATACACATCTGACGCTGCCGACGATCTACTCTGTGTAGA
>CAJXRL010000305.1 GCA_913059105.1 uncultured Flavobacteriales bacterium | reverse complement strand
GTGCATGTTACAGGTTTAATCGATGAGATTAGAGAAGGTGACGAAGTAGAATTTGATTTGAAAGAAGGTAAAAAAGGAATGAATGCTATAAACGTTAAAGTCGCTTAAGCATAGAGTTATATATTTTACTGAAAAGCCCTTAAGTTAAACTTAAGGGCTTTTTTTATGCGCTTTATTTTGGATTCAATGTTTCTATAATTCTTTTGACCAATAGTTAATCTATAACAACTTTATACGTTGGATCTTCTAGCACATTCACATCGATAAGTTTGTCGGCATTTTCCAATAATGCAATACAATCTGGACTAAGATGTTTCAAATGCACCACTTTTTCTAACTTCAGATATCTTTCTGTGAGTTTATTCACAGCTTCAATGGCAGACATGTCTACAATTCTACTCTCTTGAAAGTCAATAATGACTTCTTTTGGATCATTTCTCACATCAAATTTTTCAGCAAATACAGTGGTTGAGCCAAAAAATAATGGACCATATATTTCATAATGTTTTACTCCATCGTCATCTACAAATTTTCTTGCGCGAATTCGTTTTGCGTTGTCCCAAGCGAAAACAAGTGCTGCAATAATTACCCCAATAATTACTGCTAAAGCTAAATTGTGTAATAATGCCGTTACCAATGTAACCACTACCATTACAAAAATGTCAGACTTTGGCATTTTGTTAAAGGTTTTTAAACTAGCCCATTCAAAAGTTCCAATAGCAACCATAATCATTAAACCAGTTAAGGCAGCAATAGGTACTTGCTCTATTAAACTAGAACCGTACATAATAAACACCAATAACATTATTGATGCTACAATACCAGATAATCGTGCTCTAGCACCAGAGGAGATGTTAATTAGACTTTGCCCAATCATGGCACAACCGCCCATTCCTGAAAAGAATCCACTTAATATATTAGCAATTCCTTGAGCAATAGCTTCTTTATTACCTCGACCTCTTGTTTCAGTGATTTCATCAATGATATTTAAGGTCAATAAACTTTCAATTAGACCTACACCAGCTACAATTGCTGCATATGGAAGAATGATAACAAGCGTTGCGATGTCAAATGGTACATTAGGGATAGAGAAAGGAGGGAAGCCACCTTCAATAGAAGCAATATCTCCGACTGTTTTAGTATCAATTCCAAACGCTACAACAATTCCGAAAATTGCTAGAATCGATATTAATGATGCAGGAATGGCTTTGCTAATCTTAGGTAATCCCCAAATGATTAACATGGTTAAAGCGACAAGTCCAAGAATTACATAAAGGGATTCTCCCGTTAACCAATTGCCTGAATCATCTTGAAAGCTAACTAACTGAGACATGAAAATTACAACAGCTAAACCGTTAACAAAACCAAAAATAACTGGTTGGGGGACTAAACGCATCAGTTTGCCGAGCTTTAGGAAACCTGCAGCCATTTGAATGATACCTGCAAGAATTACAGTGGCAAATATGTAATCAACTCCATGATCTTTTACTAAACTAACTAATACTACGGCAATAGCGCCGGTTGCACCAGAAATCATGCCTGGACGTCCACCTAATATGGACGTAACTAAGCCCATCATAAAAGCCGCATACAAACCTGTTAAAGGAGATACACCTGCTATAATTGCAAATGCAACTGCTTCGGGAACAAGAGCTAATGCGACAGTAAGTCCTGAAAGAACTTCGTTTTTGTAGTTTACTTTTTGTGAAAAATCAAAAAGGTTAATGTATTTTTTCATGCCATCAGAATTGGGCGGCAAAAGTAAATAGAATTAAACGAATGTAGAACTGTGATGTTACAATCTATTCAGTTGCTAATTGCCCCAGTGCAAATTGAATTTTTAAAATGGCTTTTCGGTTTTTTGTCACTAATTCAACCATTTTTAATTCTGCTCCTATAAAACCCTTTTCACGGGAGTTGATCATAAAGAGTGAGCTTTCTCCACCATTAAATAACCTTCTTTCACCTGCTAACAATGCAGCATAATCTTCAACAGTTTTAGTGTATAGACGAATTTGTGTCATAGTAGTTTCAAATTCATTCTTTGCTGCGGTTGCTTTATAAGCAAGACCAATTCTTTTGTTTTCTAGATTAATGTTGTTATTCTCAATTTTTAATTCGATTTGTTTAAGCTTTGCTCGTTCTTTTCTTAAAAATATGGGGAATTCAAATTGTAAACCCCAAGTGTAATTATTAATTGAATACTCTGAGAATGGATTGTTACCAACTGCTTCGGTAAGCGGCTTGTATTTTAAATCTAACGTAGGTTTTATTTGTTCGCGAACCCATCTTTTTTCAATTGATAATTGTTCCATCTTTGAAACCGTTGCTCTAATTTCTGGGTGAGCAGTTAAACTACTGTCTATTTGTAATGTAATTTTTAAGTTTTCTGCAGTTAATTTGATAGGATCGAATAATTCAGGTATTGTATTATTTGGAATTTCTAATGGTATCAATCCATCTTGCCATAAAAAAGTATTTAAATATGCTCTGGCATTAATATAATTCAACTCCGCTTGATTTAAATTAAGTCTCCTATTTTGTACTTGAATTCCAGACTCTAAGGTGTCAATAGTTGGTTTGTCTCCAAATGCAGCACTTTGTTTAACAGCTATAAAGCGTACGTTAGCTAAATCAAAAGCTTCTCTATTAACCTGTAAAGCGTAATAAGCATTGAACCAATTCCAATAAGCAAAGCCCGCTTCTAACAACAAGTTGTTGAGCATTAGGTCTTTTTCTGCTTTGTTTTGATCCATCATAGCCTGGGCTGTTCGCAATGCAGCACGTCTTTCATCAATAAATAAGCCTTCACCTAAAGACACAGAAACTCCTGCAAACCAAAGTCCGGCTGATGGAACACTACTCTCACTGTCTCTTATACACATCTGACGCTGCCGACGATCTACTCTGTGTAGA
>CAJXRL010000304.1 GCA_913059105.1 uncultured Flavobacteriales bacterium | reverse complement strand
GTCAGATGTGTATAAGAGACAGATATAATTGAAACGCAGCGACTTACCTGGAAAGCCTATTTGCTATTTATTTTTCCAATTACTGTATTAATGTTAATTGGCTTTCGTGGAGGTGTTCAGTTAAGACCATTAAATGTAATGCAATCTTCACAGTACGCTAAAGCACGGAATATTCCATTGGTTATAAATACCAGTTTTAGTTTAATAAAATCAATAAATAAAAAGAGTATAATCATTCAAGAGTATTTTGAAACCAATGAACTTACGTCAATTTATGATCCAATTCAACAATATGAAGAAGATAGTAATTCAAAAAATCTAAATGTCGTTTTGATTATTGCAGAAAGCTTCTCTCAAGAATACATTGGTTTTTATAATGAAGGAAAAGGCTACACACCTTTCTTAGACAGTATCTTATCAAAGAGTATCGTCTTTGAACATGCCTTTGCAAACGGTAAAAAGTCAATTGAAGCGTTACCGGCAATTTTATCGAGTATTCCCACATTAACTAACACTTCCTATATCTCTGGCAAATATGGAGGAAATGCAATAGAAAGTTTACCAAAAACCCTAAAAGACAAAGGCTATTCAACTTCATTTTACCATGGCGGAGCAAATGGCACAATGGGCTTCCAGGCATTTACCCAAATAGCAGGAATTGAACAGTATTATGGCAGTAGTGATTATCCAAATGAAGCTGATTTTGATGGTAAATGGGGTATTTTTGACGAGCCTTATTTGCAATATTGTATGCAAGAGTTTTCCAACATGAAAACTCCTTTTTTTAGTGGAATATTTACCCTTTCATCGCATCATCCTTATACTATTCCTGCTCAGCACGTAGGTAAATTCCCAAAAGGAAATCTACCAATTCATGAAAGCATTGGGTACGCAGATTATGCGTTACAACAGTTCTTTGCCAGTGCAAAAAAAACTGCTTGGTTTGAAAATACATTATTTATCTTCACCGCTGATCATACTCAACATAATTCAAATCATTGGTATAACAATGGTGTTGGAATGTATCGGGTTCCAATCGCCTATTATTGTCCGAAATACTTGGCAGACACGTTAATTAGCGATGTTACTCAACAAACTGACATTTATCCCACAACAATAGATTTACTAGGAATAGAAAGTTCAATTCTCAGTTTTGGGCAGTCAGCATTTAATATCAATAAAAATTTCTCTATCAGCTCACTGAATGGCATCTACCAAATTATAGTGAAAGATTATTGCCTGAAGTTTGATGGTGATAAAACCATTGGATTTTACAATTGGGAAAACGACAATAGCCTTAAAGACAACTTAATTAATTCTTCTGATAAAGATCTTCAAGTTGCAAAAGCGGCGTTAGAAAAATACTTGAAAGCCTACCTTCAACAATACCAGACAAGAATAGTAAACAACAAATTAACTTATGAAAGAAAGTAAGAAAATCTTGTTTGTTGTAAATCCAATTTCTGGAATAAAAGGTAAAAAGGCTGCTATTGAATTTTTGAAAACTGAGCTGGACAGTTCGATTAGTTATGATGTAACTGAGACATTACGAGCTGATCATGCTACAGATGTAACAAAAGAAGCAATTGCGGCTGGCTATGACGCAGTAATTGCTGTAGGTGGCGATGGAACAGTAAACGAAGTTGGTAAAGCTTTAATAAATTCAAACGTGGCACTAGGTGTTTTGCCTTTTGGTTCGGGAAATGGTTTTGCGAGGCATCGTAAAATTCCAATTGTAATAAAAGATGCGATTCATTTAATAAATAACTTTTCTACCAAAATAATAGACACCGCAACTTTAAATGGTGAAGCATTTTTAACAACAGCCGGTCTTGGTTTTGATGCTCATGTAGGTTGGAAGTTTTCTCAAAACGGGAGTCGAGGGTTTTTGACTTACTCTCAAATTGCCATCAACGAATTTATTGGTTACAAAGAGGAAGATTATCACTTGATAATTGATGGCAAAGAGCTAAAAACAAAAGCATTTGTAGTTAGTATTGCCAATGGTGGTCAATACGGGAACAACGCTTGGATTGCTCCGGATGCTTCAATGGAAGATGGCAAATTGAATGTGTGTATTATAAGACCTTTTCCTGCCCATTTTACACCAGATATTGTACTGAAACTTTTCAGCAAGAACTTAACAGCCTCAAAATATTATGAATGTATTGAGGCGGAGGAAATTAAAATTATTAAAGCCGGTAAATTTCATTTGGACGGAGAACCAAGAGAGGCAAATGGCGATTTAGTAGCACAGATAGTACCAAAATCGTTGAAAGTCATTTGCTAAATCAATTACGAATTTTTTAATTACGAATTACGAAACAGATCTTACGCAGAAAAAAGATATCGTTCTCTTAGGACCTTTCTTTCAGATGAATATAAAGATATTTTGCTTTTATATAACCATTTCTGAAAAATGGAAGTTACTCCGTGCCCTTTGTGGTTTTGATGAATATGGAATGTGTAATGTGGAATATTAAAGAATTCGTAATTCCAAGATTCGTAATTCGTAATTTTTACTAAATCTTCTGTTTAACAATTTTACTCTTCAAACAAGCTATCCTTGTCCTTTGGCCTTTTTGAAATCAACCATTTAAATCCACGGTAGCGTAATTCAGTTACTGGGTCCAACTCACCCATTGGGTGCATTTTTGCCATAGGTTTGTTCAAAAAGGTAATCGTTTCAATACTTTTATCTCCCAAAACGATTCGAATGTCTGAACTCTCAGCAACGTTTACACCAATAAATTTCTCAGTATCATCTTGACCGTAATAAGTGGTTTGACCATTTCCTTTTACCAAAATGGTTTTCAACTTACCATTGGAAAAATAACCGGTCATATTTTTACCCTTAATCTGATTGTAGCGAAGTGAATCAATCTCAGATATGATAAAAGCTGTCTCTTATACACATCTCCGAGCCCACGAGACAGGCA
>CAJXRL010000303.1 GCA_913059105.1 uncultured Flavobacteriales bacterium | reverse complement strand
GAGATTTCTGCCTGTCTCGTGGGCTCGGAGATGTGTATAAGAGACAGATTTATATACTGCAGATTTAGGAAGCACATTACAAGGTTACTATTTAGAAGCAGCCTATAACTTACTACCTTTAGGAAAAGAGCAACAATTATATGCCTTTGCTAGATTTGAAGATTATGATACACATGCTTCAGTAGATGGTGGTTTAATGAAAAATGATAGCTATGACCGAAATGAATGGACATTTGGTTTAAGCTATAAAATTGCTCCAGGAGCAGTTGTGAAAGCAGATTATCAAATAAAAGATAGTGCAGCAGATTCAGATGTTCCTAATCAGTTAAATGTTGGTTTAGGTGTTTGGTTCTAAATTGTATTAAATATAATTGAGTCTGATAGCCAATTAAGATTTCAGAATCTTCTTTGGCTAACAGGCTTTTAATAGTTTACCTTTGTAAAATGAAATTTTCGCACATTTTAATAGCAAGTTTTGCTCTCCTTTTTGTGAGTTCTGGATTACCAAAAAACCTTCAAAAGAAAGTTGATAAAGTAATAAAGAATACTTACAATGTTGAAGAATTCACTTTCGAAGCTAAAACTTTTGATGCCGGAATTGTAAAAACCCTTCCTTCAGAATTTGGTGCTGATAATTTTTTCAAAATTAATAACGCAGATTCTTTATTGGGCTATGCTTATATTTCAAAAGCACCAAGTAAAACTGATGCTTTTGATTATTTGATTCTTCTAAATAAAGATTTGGTTATTGAAAAAGCTAAAGTGCTTGTTTATAGAGAAGATTATGGTGGTGAAATTGGAAGTAAACGTTGGTTAAAACAATTTATTGGTAAAACACCAAAAGACGAGCTTAAATATCAGCAAAACATTGTGGCGATTTCAGGAGCAACAATCTCTGTTCGCTCAATGACTTCAGCAGTAAATGACTTACTAAGATCATTACAGATTCTTCAATCTAAAACTAAATTATAATGCAGTTAAACGGAATCATTTCAACGTTTCCTAAGGAAATAAAAATGCTTATAACCGCATTTGTAGTTGTCTTGAGTATCGGCTTTTATACAGGTTTATTATTCGTTGGTGAAACTTCTTCTGTAAATCCAAATGGGATTGAAGAACAATATTTAGGAAACGAAAACGATGTTGATGCTACTGTAATGAAATTCAAGAAAAATGAGCAGCAAATGCTCACACTAGTCCATGGTCATATTTTATCTATGTCCATTATTTTCTTTTTAGTGGGTATAATCTTGAGCACAACAAAACTGTCTAGGAAATTAAAAATAGTTTTAATTGTTGAACCATTTCTTTCAGTACTGCTCACTTTTGGAGGCCTTTATTTTCTTTGGAAAGGGATCCTTTGGATGAAATATATAGTTATGATTTCAGGAACTTTGATGACTCTAACTTATACCATTTCGATACTCATTATCCTGTTTCAAATATTTAATTCAAAGAAAGTGTCTTCTAACATAAAATAAGTATCTTTGCATGCAATTATAACTGTAATTGCATCATGACAGCACACGAGAATAAAATTGTTGGAGAAGGTCTTACTTATGACGACGTACTCTTAGTTCCAGCATTTTCTGAAATTTTACCAAGAGAAGTAAATATTCAAACCAAATTCACACGTAACATTACTATTAACATTCCTATAGTCTCTGCAGCTATGGATACTGTTACTGAAAGTAAAATGGCAATTGCCATGGCTCAAGAAGGTGGTATTGGAGTGCTTCATAAAAACATGTCCATCGAGCATCAAGCCGAAAAAGTCCGCAAAGTAAAGCGCGCAGAAAGTGGTATGATTATCGATCCTGTGACCTTACCATTAACGGCAAAAGTTTCAGATGCAAAAAACAATATGGCCGAACATAGTATTGGTGGTATTCCAATCGTGGATGATAATGGAACTCTAAAAGGAATTGTTACCAATCGTGATTTACGATTTGAGCATGAAAACGATCGACCAATTGTTGAAGTGATGACAAGTGAAAACCTAGTCACTGCTGCAGTTGGGACCTCATTAAAAGATGCCGAAAAAATTCTTCAGCAAAATAAAATTGAAAAACTCCTTATAGTTGACGATAATTATAAATTAAAAGGGCTTATTACATTTAGAGATATTACTAAAGTAACTCAAAAGCCTAACGCAAATAAAGATCATTACGGAAGACTTCGTGTTGCTGCTGCTATTGGTGTTACAGGAGATGCTGTGGAAAGAGCTTCTGCACTTGTAAATGCAGGTGTTGATGCTGTAATTATTGATACAGCTCATGGCCATACCAAAGGTGTGGTGTTGGTTTTAAAAGATATTAAAAAGAAGTTCCCTAAACTAGATGTCATTGTTGGTAATATTGCCACTGCTGAAGCTGCTAAATATTTAGTTGAAGCTGGAGCAGATGCTGTGAAAGTTGGTATTGGTCCAGGTTCTATATGTACTACTCGTGTTATTGCTGGAGTTGGGTTTCCTCAATTTTCTGCAGTTCTTGAAGTCGCTGCAGCCATTAAGGGTTCAGGTGTGCCAGTTATAGCAGATGGTGGAATTCGCTATACTGGTGATATCCCTAAAGCCATTGCAGCTGGAGCAGATAGCGTAATGCTAGGTTCTTTGTTAGCAGGAACTAAAGAAAGCCCAGGAGAAACCATTATTTATGAAGGACGAAAATTTAAGTCGTATCGTGGAATGGGTTCTGTTGAAGCCATGAAACAAGGTAGTAAAGATCGTTACTTCCAAGACGTTGAAGACGATATTAAAAAATTGGTACCAGAAGGCATTGTTGGCCGAGTGCCTTATAAAGGCGATTTAGTAGAAAGTATCCATCAATTTGTTGGAGGTCTTCGCGCTGGAATGGGTTACTGTGGTTCGAAAGATGTTGAAACTCTAAAAGAAACTGGACGTTTTGTGAAAATTACGAGCTCAGGAATTAATGAAAGTCATCCTC
>CAJXRL010000302.1 GCA_913059105.1 uncultured Flavobacteriales bacterium | reverse complement strand
CGAGATTTCTGCCTGTCTCGTGGGCTCGGAGATGTGTATAAGAGACAGGAATAGGAGTGTGGCTATTTTTCTCATGTCTTAGATTTTAGTGAAACAATATTCTTGTCTATAATTTGACACCGCATTATTTCAATTCGTGGCTTTTGCAAGTTATATTCTCTAAAACTTCACCAATACTCTTCCTTTAGATTTTCCTTCTAACATCAATGGGATGTGGGTTTCTAAATCTTCTAAAGCAATTATTTTTTTGATTTTATCCAAGTGTTTTGGTTTCCAGTCATCTGCCAATAACTCCCAAATTTTTAAGCGGATGCTTCTAGGCGTCTCAGCCGTTTCAATTCCCAATACATTTACCCCGTTCAAAATGAAAGGGTACACTGTTGTTTCCAGTTTTGGAGATTCTACCAATCCACAAACGGCAATGTTTCCATTTCTTCCACACGCTTTAATACACGTGGCTAAGGTATTGCCGCCAACAGTATCAATAGCGCCTGCCCATTTTGGGCGGAGTAGTGGACGTCCACTTTTATCGTTTGTTTCTTCTCGAGAAATAATTTGTGTAGCACCTAATTCTCTTAAATAATCATGAGCATCCTTTTTACCACTTGCAGCAATTACCTTGTAATTGTTTAACGTTAAAATGGCAACAGCCATGCTACCAACACCACCTGTTGAACCGGTTACTACTATTGGCCCCATTTCTGGTATTTGGCCGTTTTGTTGCATTTTGTATAATGAAAGGGCAGCTGTAAAACCTCCTGTGCCCAATATCATGCTTTCTTCCAAAGTCATTTTAGAAGGTAGTTTTACCGGCCATTTTGCAGGTACTCTAATGAATTCTTGAAAGCCACCCGAGGTATTCATGCCAAAATCATAAGAAGTTACGATTACAGCGTCACCTTTCACAAATTCAGAACTTTCTGAACTCACTACAATACCGCAAGCATCAACCCCTGGGGTGTGTGGGAATTTTCGAGTAATTCCTTTATGACCTGAGGATGAAAGAGCATCTTTATAATTTAATGCTGCATATTTAACTTGGATTAAGACTTCTCCTGGTGGTAATTCTTCTATGTTTTTGTCTTCAATAGACCGGCTAAAAGTACCATCCTTTTTTTCTCTTATTACAAACGCTTTGTATTGACTATTATTCATTTATTGAAATATAATTAAGTTCGTATTGTCTATAAATAATTTGGTTTTTTCTGGGTTCCAAATGTATATGGCCCAAGCATCACCATTTTTAAATTTTGATGGACCAACCCCAAAGCTGAACTGATGTTTTTCCCATTCACCTATCTTCTTTAATTCACTTACGGTATATCGTGCTCCGTAATAGTCCCCAAGGGTAAAAATAATTTGCATTCTGCTAGTATCGTTCTGAAAGAAATCTGATGAAAATTGAACTCTTAATAATTTGTTCTCTTTCTTGTTACGAATGGTATCTCGGATAGTTAAAGCATATAAATTTTTACTTTCAATACTTAAGCTCATCTTATGAGAACTGTCCAATTGAAACAAGGGCAGCCATTCCATTGCAGATTTTGGAAAATTTTCTAAACTTTCAAAATCAGTGTGAGCTTCATAATGTAACCGATCGAAAAATAGGTTTGGGTTATTTTTATCAGACTTTTTATATAAACTTAATTGTCCATTACCTTTTATTTTTTCTAATCTATTGATTATTTGCGGGTAATCTTTGTAAACGTTATGGTAGAAAAAACTATCAACCATAGCAGCGTAAGTAAAATTGCTATCTAATTCAGGACCCAATATTGAAGCTCTTGTTTTTAAGTTGGAGTAGCCTTTGTTACCCCAAATGGTGAAAGGAATATTAGTAGAATTTGCATCGATAATGTAGAGGGTATCTTGTTGAGTGACTCCCCATGTTTTTAAATCTTCAGTTGCATTTTTATAAACAGTATAAGCATATTGCACACGATCATCGTACGGAGGTGTATAACGAAGCGTTTGAATGTCTTTTGCATGTCCGAAGAAGTAAAAGAAAAAGATGAATGAACCAGCTCCAATAAAAGCATACCACTTTCGAGGAATATTAATTGTAGAGAGCATAAAGATGATCCAAAGTGTAAAGAGTGGCAAAAAACTATCGATGTAATAATAATCGTGATCGGTAAATTGGCGTCCGAATGCAATAAAGAATAGTGAAACTCCTACACAGGCAATAAGTAAATAGGAGAGCAATTCTTTTTGATGACGATTACTGCCGTAAAGGTTTTTAAATTGAACAAAACTTGTGACGATAAGTAGTATTAATAAAATTGCATGAAACGGGCTTAAAAGTTGGCTGCCCCATCGATCAGCTGCTCCCAATACCACATCAATAAAGTTTGAAAAACTGGTAAAATGAAGCGTTTCGTTTAAAAACATGCTGCCATATGCTCGGCCTAAGTATTGATTGTAAATATAATAACCTACAAACAGAGTAATCCCTATAAGGATTTGAATAATTTTAGGAAAGCTGAATTTCTTACAACGAATGCCTTGTAATAGTTCATTCAGGAAAAGGGCAAATAAGAAAATAAAGAATGGTGCTCGAGCCAAGGCCGCTAACGTTATTAATAATACGCCTACGGAATAACCTTTCTTACTGGAGGAGCTATTAAAAATGAAGAACAATCCGATGAATAGATTAGCAAACGAAGCTGTAGACGGAAGAAAGCCATTTTGGTAGTAAACGAAAAATGGCAAGGTGAAAATGAAAGTAGTTCCTAGTAAAGAACGCATAGGAGATTTTGTAAAAAGTAATAGTAATTGAAAAAGAAAGAACAATCCTATTAAGGAGTAAATTAAATTATACCAATGAAAAACATCAATTACCGAACTGTTGGTTGCCGAGCCAATACCTGCAACAATGTAATCATGAATTGGGAAATCTACTTGAGTGACTCCATCCTTGGTTAATAGATTATAGGTCTGTCTCTTATACACATCTGACGCTGCCGACGA
>CAJXRL010000301.1 GCA_913059105.1 uncultured Flavobacteriales bacterium | reverse complement strand
TTATAATTTGTCTATTTGATAAATCTCCAAAACACAATTTGGCGTTGTAAAAAATGTTCTGAAAGACAGTTAGTTCTTCAATAAGCAAATCATCTTGAGAAACATATCCAATTACTCCTTCAATTTTATCCTTATTCTCTGGAGCATGAATGTCAAAACCATTAATCTTTACTGCACCTGTTGACGGCTTGTAATTTCCATTCAAAACATTCAGCAAAGTTGATTTACCAGCTCCACTGGCACCCATAATGCCAATTAAATTACCTGATTCTTCTTCGTAAGTCATTGGGTGTAAGCCAATATTTCCGTTATTGAATTTATAGGTTATTTTTTCTACGCTAAATGTGGTTTTTTCAATATCAAGATGACTTAGAAATCTAGTTATGATATCGCTGTAATAAATCGGGGCAACTTTAGAACCTTTTAAAGAGGAACCTTGCGTTAGAACATAGGCCTTAATTGGTTTAATAATCTGGCCATTAAGTTGTAATTCAGTTTTCCCAAAATACTTCAAGAAAAACATATTTACACTTTCGATACTTAGAACTCTAACTTGTCCATCAATTCCGTCGGCTTTTATGTGCTTGTGTTCGCCATCTGTTTTTTCGTGGTCATTAATTAGTAGAACACATTCTGTTTTAGGAATTTCTTCTTTAGCAGCGCCTATAAAGTCCTTAATATTAGTATACTCAGTTGAATTTATGTTAAACGAATCGGCAACTGTCTCAACAAATTCTATTGCTTGCTCAGTATCATTATTGTTCAAGTATATGAACTCCAATAATTGTACTAAAACGTATACTTTTTGTTTTTGGGTAAGTTCTTTATTGATTTGTGAACAAATTTTAAGAATTTTTACCGAGTTAAGCGAGGTTCTCTTTTTTGCTTTAGCACCTTCTCGTTTCTTATTTTGTTCGTTGTAATAACGGTTATAAACAAGCAAGTATTCATTTACTAATTCCTGATTAAACTGTTCGTTCAGGAATTGGGATACAAACTCTTTTGTATTTGAATCGTCCCGTCCAACATTTGCTACAATAGCAAATAATTGCATGAGGGCTTTTAATATTTTTTCACTCATTGTGTAAGCTCAACTAGTCTGTAAATTCGAAGTATGAAAATAGTAAAAAAAAAGCAGGATGTTTTAAATCCTGCTTCCTAAGTTTTATGTTATTCTTCTTACGGTTTGAAACCTACAAGTAACACAGCACAACCCGATTCGACTTTATCAAGATTAAGATTACCTTCTACAATAATATCAAGGGTAGAATTAACATTAAAATCCCAATACGGCGCATTTCCATGATCTGAGCTATTGAAAATTTCATTTCTCTCTTCATCGTACACTCTAAAAATTAAATTACCATTAGTAATTCCGCTACAAGCAGCAAATCGATATATGCTTTGGCCGTAAAGTGTCAAGTGAAACTCAGATGTTTGGTCATCGAACAAAAGTGCTCTATATTCTTGTCCATCAGAAAGATATTCTCTGGTGAAGTTTTCGTTACAAACTGTGGCTATTGTATCACATTGTGCATTTGCTTGATTAGCAAATGAAACAAAAAATGCTGCGAATAATGTATACCTTAAAATGATTTTTTTCATCGAAATATTAGTTTAAAATGCTTGATCTGATTCCTTCAACTTTAGCTGCAATGTCAGCAAGTAATTCAGGACTCATAGCAACTGTAGAAGTACTGTTAATTGTAGTTGTTTTAGTTTCTTCATCTGTATAAGCTGCTTTGTATGAATAGTTAAATTCAATGCCGTTGTATACGTCTTTCAATTCGTTTAATTGATTAATTATTTCTCCAACAGGCGCTTTATCTTGATAAGGAAGCATCAAATTGATTAAGTTCTTAATCGTAATCTTTTGCTCTCCAATTCTATTTTTAATATTTTGATCATCATAAGTTTTAACAATATTTGTTGCAAAGTGCAATGTTTCAATCCAACCACCTGCTAAAATCATAACGCTTAAATCATTTTGATCGTTTGTCTTCAAATAGCTATCAGCAGATTTAAAAGCGTCTGAAACCAATGCCAGAAGCGAATCTTGGTTTCCTAGGTTTTTTTCAAAACGTTTCATCAATGTTTCATCAAATATATTTGTCATACCTAATTCAGCAGATAACTTTTTTGTGATGGCCATGTATGAAATTGCATCTTGAGTTTGATCGTAAATTGTTGCATATCCCATATCTGCTCCGTAAATACCTAAATTCAGCGCCTTTTTAGCTGTTGTAGAAAGATTAGAAGCATTTCCCGTTGAACTTAACATTTCCGAGGAATAAGCGGCACCAGAGTTTTTCAATAGAAATGCCGTTTGAATAGGAGAAGGTACACTGAATACTTTTCCTCCAATTTTTAAAAGATTTGCATCTTTCTTGTCCTTCTTTACTTCGGTTTTTTGCTCTTCAGCTTTATTACCTCTTTTCGTTTCTTCTGCACACGCCACCAAGAATACTGCTGCAAATGTAAATGCACCAATTTTTTTGATAATGGTTTGTGAATTAATTGAGCTTGTTTTTAACATCTTAGTGCTGTAAATGAGTGTACTAAATTTTCTAAAGTGGTAAAGATAATTAAATCTCAAAAAAGCGAGTTCTTTTAAATTGAAATCTTAGTGATAAAAAGGAAAAAATTCGAAATTGGATTCGAAACAGTATTTTCTTAGTTCTTAAAATGAGATCTACAGTTCCGAAATGAAAGGAGTATTTCATAAGAATTGAGCAATTCCAACCAAATAAACAGCTGTGCTAATCTTTCTTTAGTTTCATGCAAATTTCTGAATTATTACATACCGTTGTATGGTTTTAACTTTTCATAAAATTTTATCAATATCCTTTCTTCAGCAGATGGCGTGATAAAGAAGCCAACAACCCAAGGAAAGGCGCTTAGACGTTTGTTTTTTCAAAAAATTTAAATCACATCATTTCAATGGCACTACATTATTCCTGTCTCTTATACACATCTGACGCTGCCGAC
>CAJXRL010000300.1 GCA_913059105.1 uncultured Flavobacteriales bacterium | reverse complement strand
GATTTTGTATCTACCAAATCAAAGCCCTTCCGAATTTCGGAAGGGCTTTTTTTGTGTTATATAACCACTCATCACTACTATTTAATATTTCCTCCCAAAAGGCTTATCACTTGCCCTGCTCCTATTATATTTGTTAAAATTTCAATTTCATGAGTTCAATTTTAAAAGCGGAAAACATTGTCAAGCAATTTGCCGCACATAGAGCATTAGATGACGTTAGTATTGAGGTCCCCAAAGGTTGCATTTACGGACTTTTAGGTCCAAACGGCGCAGGTAAAACTTCTCTCATTAGAATCATCAATCAAATTACAAGACCCGATGAAGGTCAAGTATTTTTTGATGGTGCTCCCTTATCTCCAGAACACATTAGCCAAATTGGTTACCTTCCTGAAGAAAGAGGATTGTATAAAAAAATGGAAGTAGGCGAACAAGCCATGTATCTTGCCCAATTGAAGGGAATGAGCAAAAGAGAAGCGAAAGCAAAACTCTCTATGTGGTTCAAACGCTTTGATATTTCGCCTTGGTGGAATAAAAAAGTAGAAGAGCTCTCAAAAGGAATGGCGCAAAAAGTGCAATTCATAGTAACTGTTTTGCACGAACCGAAATTGTTGATTCTAGATGAGCCATTTAGTGGCTTTGATCCTATTAATACCAACATCGTTAAAAATGAAATTTATCGACTAAAGGAAGAAGGCACGTCGATTATTCTTTCAACTCACAACATGGGTTCGGTAGAAGAAATTTGCGATCAGATAGCACTAATTAATAATTCAAAAAAGATTTTGGATGGAACAGTGAAACAAGTGAAGCAAGATTTTAAAGAAGGAATTTACAATGTTGAATTTAAAGGCAACATGATTTCATTTACCAATGCTTTGGGAGCTGCTTGTGAACTTTTAAATTCTGAGGAAAATGAAGGTAGGATTTCGGCGAAAGTTAAACTAGCACAAAACATTAGCACAAACGACCTATTACAAGCTATTGTGGGTAAGGTCGAGGTGTTTGGTTTGCAAGAAGTAATACCGAGTATGAATGATATTTTTATTAAAAAAGTAGGAGAAAATTCAATAATTAAGGAGGCGAACGATGAATAAGATTAATCTAATAGTTCAGAGAGAATACTTAACTCGAGTAAAGAAAAAGTCATTCATTATCATGAGTATTGTTGGGCCAATTTTATTTGCAGCACTGATGATTGTTCCTGCATGGATAGCGAGTGAAGATGAGGACAGCCAAAATGTAGAAGTTATTGACGAAACAAAAATGTTTATTGGTCAACTACAAAACAGCGATGAAATTAATTTTGGTTTTGAATTTCGGAGTTTAAAAGATGCCCAAGAGGATTTATTTAATAAAGAAGGAAAGTACACCGCCGTGTTGCACATTCCTAAAGTTGTGGTGACACATCCTAGAACTGTTCAAATTTTTTATACAAGCAAACCAAAAGGCAGTTCCATTGATTACATGGAGAATCAAATTGCAAGAGTAATAGAGGATAAAAAGCTACATGACCTATATAACTTAAGTTATGACCAGGTATCTGGTTTGCGGCCAGAGGTAGGAATAGTTGCGAATAAAATAGATAAAACAGGCAATACAGAGGAGAAATCAGACAAATTAGCGATGGTTTTAGGAATGGTTTTGGCCATGATTATCTACTTCTTCATTTTCCTTTTTGGGGTACAAGTGATGCGAGGAGTGTTGGAAGAAAAGACCAATAGAATTATTGAAGTCATTATTTCTTCGGTGAAACCCTTCGAGTTGATGATGGGTAAAATTGTTGGTATTGCGCTTGTTGCTTTAACCCAAGTAGGACTTTGGGTGGTATTAAGCTCAGGTATCTACGCAGGATCAATGGCATTTTTCGGAGACGACATTAAGGAGAATCAAAAAACCCAAATTGAACAAGTAGAAAGTTCAAATCCGGTTGGACAAGAATTGGCAGATGCTACAAGTGATGGCACTCTTTTTATGAAGATAAAGAACAATTTGGACACCATTGACTTCCCTGTAGTTATTGGCTGTTTCATCTTCTTCTTTTTAGGTGGATACTTATTGTATGGTTCTCTATTTGCTGCAGTTGGAGCAGCTGTGGACAACGAAACCGATACGCAACAATTTATGATGCCCATCACAATCCCACTTATTTTAGCCATAGTTATGGCTCAGGTGGTCATGGATAATCCCGATGGACAATTGGCGTTTTGGGGTTCCTTATTCCCGCTCACCTCCCCAATTCTTATGATGGTTCGAATTCCATTTGGAGTGGATACCTGGGAAGTTGTTCTTTCCATGTCTATTCTAATTATCAGTTTTATTGGAACAACATGGATGGCCGGAAAAATATACCGAATCGGAATATTGATGTATGGAAAGAAGCCAACTTTTAGAGAGATTGGTAAATGGATTGTAACAAAGACATAAGATGGCAACAATATTAGTGGTGGACGATGATCGTCCAATAAGAAGTACGTTGAAAGAGATCCTAGAATTTGAAAAATTCAAAGTAGATGATGCGGAAGATGGTGAAGTGGCTATTTCTAAAGTAGAAAAGAAAGACTACGATCTAGTGCTCTGCGATATTAAAATGCCTAAAATGGACGGCATAGAAGTATTGCAAAAAATCCAAGAATTGAAGCCTGAGATTCCTGTTGTGATGATATCTGGCCATGGAGATATTGAAACTGCTGTTGGTGCCATTAAACAAGGGGCTTTTGACTTTATTGCTAAACCTCTTGACTTAAATCGACTCTTAGTTACGGTTCGAAATGCGTTAGATCGCAACGAATTAGTAGAGGAAACCAAGCAACTGCGCAAGAAAGTTTACAAGAGCAAACTCAACGATATTATTGGCGAAAGCGAGCCTATTATTGCCGTAAAAGCAATGATTGAAAAGGTTGCTCCTACCGATGCCAGAGTATTAATTACAGGAAACAATGGAACGGGAAAAGAATTGGTGGCAAGAAATCTACACCAAAATTCTAGTCGTAAAAAGGCTCCATTTATTG
>CAJXRL010000299.1 GCA_913059105.1 uncultured Flavobacteriales bacterium | reverse complement strand
GAGTAGATCGTCGGCAGCGTCAGATGTGTATAAGAGACAGGAACACAATCATGATGAAGAACACAATCATGATGAAGAACATAGTCACAACCATTAAAATTGACGGAATGAAATATTTGACGCTATTGATTTTGATGAGCTTTATGGCTTGTCAATCATCAATAAATAATGATCACGTTCACGATGCTGCAGGTGGGCACATCGATGAACGTGAACAAATACCTACTCTTGTTCATACTGTTTGGACCGATAAAAGTGAATTGTTTGTCGAGTTTCCCGCTCTAATAGCAGGAAGGGAGAGTCGCTTTGCTGCTCATTTTACTTTTCTAGAAAAGCATGAAGCTGTAGCTGAAGGAAGTGTAACTGTAAGTTTAGTTGGAAAAGAAAAAGGTATTAGGCAAACAGTTGAAAATCCGGCATCTATTGGAATTTTCAAACCCACATTAACGCCTCAAAAAGCAGGCAACTATCAATTGATATTCGAGTTAAAAACACCTACAATTTCAGATAAAATTGTGATTAATAATGTAACGGTATTCGCTGATTTACAAAATGAAATTCAGGTATTGGCTGCAAAAGAAGAAGCTGAAGCTTCCATCACTTTTTTAAAAGAACAAGCATGGAAGATTGATTTTCAAACTGTTCCCGCATTGAAGGAAGAAATTTACAACATTATTCCTACTTCAGGTATTTGGGATGTAGCTCCGTCCGACTATAAAACAATTGTAGCTACTACAAATGGCATTGTTAGTTTATTATCAGAAAATTTAACGGAAGGAAGTAAATTAATCAAGAATCAAGTAATTGCAACCGTTAATAGTTCTGGGTTGAATACCAATAATTTGAATTCAGAAATTCAAAAAGCAAAAGCTGCATTTGACCAGGCCAAATCTGAGTTTGATCGTAAGAAAAAATTATATGATTCTGAAATAATTCCAAAATCTGAATTTGAGGCGATTCAAGCAAAATTTCAAGTAGCTAAATCAAATTACGAAACCTTAAGCACTGGTTATACTGACGGTGGAAAAAAGCTAATCGTTCCTTTTGATGGATTCATTAAGGCAATCTCAGTTGGAAATGGTGATTTTGTGAAACAGGGTGATCCTATTTTGGCAATTTCAAAACATCAATCATGTGTTTTAAAAATTCAGCTAAGCTCAGATTATGCACTAAGTAAGCAAGACATTAAGGAAGTATGGTACCAAACGACAACCGACAGTTGGTCCAGCTTAATGGAGAATCATGGAGAAATACTTTCAGTTGGAAAAGAGGTGAATAGTGAAAACCCCTTGGTCTCTGTTTTTGCCAAAGTAAATGAATTGGTTGAAATGCCTGAAGGCAGCTTCACAGAAGTTCAGATTGCCTACGGGCTTTCAAAAGAAGGTGTGAGCATACCTGAAGCAGCGCTTTTAGAGGATTATGGCAAATACAGTGTAATTGTTCAGCTCTCAGGAGAAAGCTATGAGAGAAGACAAGTATCAATTGGAAAGCGAAATGGCGAAAAGGTTGAAATTACTAATGGCCTGCAAGAAGGCGAAGTTGTCGTTACTGAAGGGGCTTATCAAGTAAAAATGGCTTCCATGTCAGGACAAGCTCCCGCACATGGTCACGAACACTAAAGAAAGTTTTGAGTTGTGAGTCTTAAGTTTTTAATTCTAAAATTAATTCAGCATGGAAAATAAAAGCATCGTAAATGAAAAAGCAATTTCTTTTGCATTACAAATTATTGAGCTATATAAACTTCTAAAAGATAACAAGGAGTTTGTACTTTCAAAACAATTGCTTAGAAGTGGAACATCTATTGGAGCAAATATCGCTGAAGCCTTAGCAGGTCTGAGTAGAAAAGATTTTGCACATAAAATGTCCATCGCCTCTAAAGAAGCAAGAGAAAGCCATTATTGGCTCATTTTATTACAGAAAAGTCAGTTGGTTGAGCATGATTTTTCGGATGAAATTGAATAAAGCAATGAACTTATTCGATTACTAACATCCATTGTAACAACAACAACAACAACAACAACAACCCAAAACTAAGAAAGAGTTATAAATTTTTAGTAAAAATGATACTTAATAATACTTAGAAAAGGACTTTCAGTTCACAACTAAATACTTAAAAACTAAAGATTCAAAAAAAAACTTAACACTCACAACTTAAAACTTAAAACTGGAAAAAGGATGTTAAATAAAATATTATCATTTGCACTAAAAAACCGTTTGATGGTATTGCTTGGGGCCTTGGTGTTAAGCTTATCAGGGATTTACATTGCAAAAAACATGAATGTAGATGTCTTTCCTGACCTTACTGCACCCACGGTTACCATCTTAACAGAAGCGCATGGCATGGAATCGGAAGAAGTGGAGAGGTTGGTTACTTATCAGCTTGAAACGGCAATGAATGGCTCGCCCAATGTACGGCGAATTAGATCTTCTTCAGCAGCTGGAATATCAATCGTATGGATTGAATTTGAATGGGGAACTGATATTTACAGGGCCAGACAAATTGTTAGTGAACGAATTCCAGTGGTAAGAGAGCTTCTTCCTACAGGGGTTGGAGCACCTACAATGGCACCGATTTCCTCTATAATGGGCGAAATAATGCTTTTGGCTGTGAGCTCAGACAGTCTATCCGCAATGGAATTAAGAACAGTATCTGATTGGACAATTCGACCACGATTAAAATCTATAGGCGGAATCGCTAATGTGATTGTGATAGGAGGGGATTACAAACAATACCAAGTATTGGCAAATCCTGAAAAATTAAAATATTACAACATCAGCTTAGAGGAATTATTTAAAAAAGTTCAAGAATCGAATGTAAATGCTCCGGGAGGTGTACTTAATCAATATGGAAATCAATACATTATTAAAGGAAGTGGAAAAGCCTATTCATTAGAAAACTTGGAAGAAGCGGTTCTAAAACATATAAACGGCCAGAGTATTAAAATTAAAGATGTAGCAACCGTAGAAATTGGAGCAGCAGATAAAATAGGCGATGGCTCTTTAAATGCAT
>CAJXRL010000298.1 GCA_913059105.1 uncultured Flavobacteriales bacterium | reverse complement strand
TAGATCGTCGGCAGCGTCAGATGTGTATAAGAGACAGCTGGTGGTGGAGCGGTAAAATCATTTGAGTTTTATGACCCTGATGGAAATGCAGGGAATGCGCCTTTAATAAATGAGACATGGACATTGGATTATTCTACTTCCGGTGGAAATAAACCTTATGATGCTACCATTAAGTTTTATTCTGATTCAGTTGAAGTAACTAATCAAATTGAAGCCAAGAACACAAAATACATTGTTTGTTACAAAGGCATGAATACTAACAACCTAAGATTAAACGACTCTGATTTGGATGATGATGGAATAAAACTGGGAATCACTACATCTTGGCAAGTTTTAGACGATCAAGGTAATTCAAGCAATGGTTTAGGAAATGTAAAAGTTACTTTAAACTACATTCATTTAAGAAAAGATGGGCTTTGTGATGCTGGAGTTCGTATTTTTGAGTCAACAATTAATTATCAGCATCAATAAAATTATCAAAGATGACAATTAGACGACTATTAGTGCTTGGATCTACATTTCTTTTTGTAACAAGTTTAATGGTTTTTACCAGCTCTTGTGGGGGAAGCAAAAAAGCCTCAAAACCAAAAGGACCAAAAGTAAAGTCTGGAAGCGGAATGGGTAACCAAAAACAAAAAAACAAACACGTTTGGGGCAAGTAAGCTCAAAAAAATAAAAGGGAAGTGTTGATTATTGAATCAACACTTTTTTTATGTCTACGATTCTGTTAGACTTTAGCTCTCTAATCTCTAAAAAATAGATGCCTGAACTTAATCTTTCAGGTATAACGAATTGATTTCCTGAAACCTTAGCAACTAACTGACCATGTGCATTTCTCATATTTAAAGAGAAGTTGAGTTTGCTATTCAAACGAAGAATTTCTCCGGCATTTAAAGGGTTTGGGAAAACTGAGATAGCGTTGCTTTCTGAAAGTCTTTCATTTAAAGAGGTTGAAAATTGTTCACAGAAAGTATCGGTGCTTAACGCAGTTCTAAAATTATTCTCAAAAAATAAAGTGTCTAATTTTTTGTTCGTAATAAGTAGGTATCCATTTCCGAATGTATTACTTGGGTCATTAAAGCCATCGCTTTGCGAGTCAAAAATGGAAAACCGAAAGCAGCCATTGTATATACAAAGGGAGTCGTTGTAAACAGCCCCACCAGTAATATCTGGATAACCAGGACTTAAATGAAGAACTTTAGTATTGTTCAAATCCTCTAATTCCCATGAGGTTTCGCTTCCATAATCATCCGTTTTTAAAGTGATATATAGAAAGTCATTTATACTAGTGTTGATGTTAAATACAATTGAATCTGTATTGTTACTGAGATTCTGATCGGATACTCCTACCGTTCGAGCTGTAATTATTAAAACATTAATTCCGTTTGTAGGGATGAGATTTGGGGAGTTAATTATCGCAATTTGTTGACGGTTCATGCTGTTTGCATAACGAATAGACTGAACTGCTCCTCCGTTTAAACTATAATCAAGATAGAAACTATCCACTGGGTTGTTCCCGACGTTCTTTACTCTAAAGTTAGCTTGAACACTTTGTGTGCATTCAAACTCTTGGATTCCGTTAATGTCCAAAACATCTAGATCTACGTTGAAAGTTGCAGGGGTGGGATCAAAACCATCAAGAACGATCGCTCCTGTGCTGTCAGGATCTAACCAATGTTTTAATTGTCTTAGTGTATCAGCAGTAAAATCCCATGACCGAGAAAATTTGCCGTAGTAATCTTGTAATCTGTTGTTGCAAGAGGCATCTCCTCCATGTAATTGACCTATAATACGCTGGTTAATATCAAAAAGAGCAGAGCCAGAAGATCCTGCTTCTGTTGTTCCTTTTTCCCAATTGCTAACTTGCCAGTGAGTTACTCCAGGAGCATAATAGCTACTGTTGGTTAATATATCGTTATCTACAGATATTTTCTTTACATCGCCCGAAGGATGGTGAATGCCAACTGACTTAGTTGAAGCTATGTTTTGGTTGTTCCAACCAGCATAATAAACATTGTAGCTTGCAGGAGGGGGAGTACTTAACAGGCGTAGCTCAAAATCGGAACCAAAATTCACTGCAATTGCTTTTCTTCCACTTCCACTTATGGAATTACTTAGAACGCCATTTGTATTTGGATTGCAAAAAGCACTTTCATAACCGAATATGAATATAGAGTTGCTTCGAAGACCGCAGTGAGCTGCACTTAAAATGTAAGGCGTTGTATCTTGCCTCACATTATTAATTAATGTGGCGGTGCACAAAGTTGTATTATTCACGGTGGTTACCATTGCAACTGCTCTCTTAACATCTTGCCAATTATCTCCTTCTTTGCAGTTTATATTTATATTACAATTCCCAGAGCCCTGAAACACTTTTTGAACCTTATCGTGAATTGAGCGATAACCGTACACCACTTCGTTGATGGAAACAGTGTTTTGCTCCAATTCATTTTGAGGGACAATCAATTCTAACGAAATTGAATTTCCTTGCATTGGACGAATAGAGAATAATCGATTCTCCTTGTTGTTATTTATTGTTAGAGCACCTAAAACATCTGTGTAGTTGTCATTGTAAATAAACAATCTTGCATCTGAACTTAATTGAAAATTATTGAAATTCAAATTAATAGTCTTCGCCTGCTGAAAGGTTAATTGCAACTTCCACGTGCTAGTTCCATTGTCATCATCGTGAGACCATGCTCCTGAATTGGATAAATTATAGTTCACAGTTAGCAGCGCTCCAAATCGCCAACCAATATCCTTGTGTTTGTCTGTGATTAAATCTTCTTTGATTTTATTTTCGACATTTGGATCGCTAAGTTGAATCACATAAACTTTAGGCCCGGATTTTTCAAGTCTATTAAAATATGATGGTGGAAGTTCTCCCGTTTGTATTTGTCCAACGACAAAAAAGGAGATTAAATTTGCCAAAATCAGGGTTAAAACACTTAAAATTCTCATACTTGTAAAGGCTGTCTCTTATACACATCTGACGCTGCCGACGATCTAC
>CAJXRL010000297.1 GCA_913059105.1 uncultured Flavobacteriales bacterium | reverse complement strand
CGTCAGATGTGTATAAGAGACAGATTGAATACAATGACAGCTTCTCAATTCGCAGATGAAATTGGAGTGCAGCGTTCTTCAATTTCACACATTCTTTCAGGTAGAAATAAGCCCAGTTTGGAGTTTATTCAGAAGGTGATTAATCGCTTTCCAAAAGTGGATTCAACCTGGTTAATTAATGGGAAAACAAATGTTGGGACAGTTCCAAAAATAGAAGCTCAAGATGCCGAGAATCAAAAAATAACCGAGTCAATTTCTATTCCAATACAAGACGTAGAAAAAAAAGAGAGCAATCAATTGAAAGCACCTCAATTATTGGGACTGGGCAAGAGTATTAAGAAAATCGTTGTTTTTTACAATGATGGGACTTTTGAGGAGCTCGCTAATTAGAACTTTGAATCTTCAATCCATTCGATAGCGTCATCTAAACTTGTAAATACTCTAGTAGGAACCTTTGGCGTATCAAATCGAGCATATATGTTTGCTAAAATTTTAGTAGCTAAGTCTTTAACAACTATTGCATGCAAAAGGGTTTCACCTTTAACCATATGTTCTCGGTAATAATTTTTTGCTTCAGTTTTGAAGTCTAAGAACTGAGCTCTTGCATCTGTAATACCGTAGGTAGCTCGATCTTTCTTGTACTTAAGAATCAAATCAAGTGATTCTTTCGCCATTTCAAGGTCTATAACCGATGATTCTCTGAATTGAGCTATAAGTGTATCGCCCGAAGAACTACTATAATAATCCACATAATCAAGTTGTTCAATTAGCGTGTAACCTTTTAGCGTTGGATGGTTCATAAAATTTACCCTTTAATATTCAGTTTGGGAGAATCTAAATGTAATTTTGATTTAGAAAGTTTGCCCATGTATAAATCTATTGTTAAACCTATATTTTTTAATCAAGACCCTGAGACTATTCACTACAAGGTCTTTGATTGGCTAAAAATATTATTAAAAAGCAGGATATCAAAATCTTTTACTAAGAGATTTTTTAATATTTCAAGCAGTAAGCTCCAAAAAGAGTTATTTGGATTGAAATTCCCAAATCCTGTTGGTCTTGCAGCTGGATTCGATAAAGACGCAACGTTGTTTGAGGAGCTTGGTTGTTTGGGCTTTGGATTTATTGAAGTAGGTACTGTTACACCATTACCGCAAGAGGGTAATCCAAAGCCAAGACTTTTTCGATTGCCTAAAGATGAAGCTTTAATTAATAGGATGGGATTTAATAATGGTGGTGTAGATCAAATGATTGAGCGACTAAAGAATCGAAACTCAAATCAAATCATTGGGGGTAATATTGGAAAGAATAAGCTTACACCGAATGAGGAGGCAATTAATGATTATATGATTTGTTTTGAAAAATTATTCGACTATGTAGATTATTTTGTAGTTAACGTGAGTTCTCCTAATACACCTAACTTAAGAGCTTTGCAAGATAAGGAGCCCCTAACAAATCTGCTTCAAACCTTGCAAGACAAAAATAACACTAAACCTAAACGTAAACCAATACTGCTAAAAATCGCTCCTGATTTAACAAACGAGCAATTGGATGACATTGTAGAAATTGTTGATTCAACAAAGATTGATGGTGTTATTGCTGCAAATACGACGATTGACCGTTCAAGGTTAAAAACAAGTGATACAGAAGTAGAGAGGATAGGCGCCGGAGGTTTAAGTGGCAAGCCGGTTAGGCAACGTTCAACCGAAGTCGTTCGTTACTTAGCTCAGAAATCAAAAAAATCCTTTCCAATTGTTGCTGTTGGAGGTATATATACTGCGGAAGATGCCATTGAGAAGCTTGAAGCTGGAGCTGATTTAGTTCAAATTTATACAGGGTTTATTTATGAAGGCCCTGCAATAGTAAAACGAATCAATAAGGGCTTGGTAAATTATTTTTCTAAGAATTAGAATATGAGTAATGTAAAAATTATCGAATGCCCAAGAGATGCCATGCAAGGTATCCATGATTTTATTCCAACTAAAATTAAAATAAACTATTTAAACAGTTTATTGGAAGTTGGTTACGATACTATCGATTTTGGGTCTTTTGTTTCTCCAAAAGCTATCCCTCAATTAAAAGATACAGCGGAAGTTTTAGAGGGGCTTAATTTGTCAACTACTAAGTCCAAGCTATTGGCGATTGTAGCAAATCAGCGTGGGGCGGAAGATGCTTCTAAATTTGAGGAGATTAAATACCTAGGTTATCCATTTTCAATTTCTGAGACATTTCAGCAGCGGAATACCAATTCAAGTATCGAGCAGTCGCTTGGTAGGATTGAAGCCATTCAAGAGCTTTGTGTAAAGAATAACAAAGAACTAGTTACGTACATCTCCATGGGTTTTGGAAATCCATATGGAGATGCATTTCATGAAGACATAGTAGCAAGTTGGATCGAAAGGCTTGGAGGTTTTGATCTTAAAATATTTGCCTTGAGCGATACGATTGGAGTTTCGGAGCCAAAAATCATTGCTCGATTATTTTCAGCTTTGATAAAGGAGTATCCAGACTTAGAAATTGGAGCTCATTTGCACACTACTCCTAAAACATGGGAAGAGAAGGTGAAGTCGGCCTTTGAAAATGGTTGCAAGAGGTTTGATGGGGCTATGTTGGGTTTTGGTGGTTGTCCTATGGCAACTGATGAACTTACAGGGAATATGGCGACAGAGAACTTAGTTTCTTTTTTTAAAGAAAAAAATGTTGACTTAGGTTTAAACGACCGCCAATTCGAAATCGCCAGAGCGCAAGCGACTAATGTATTTTTATAAGCTTAAAGAGTATTTCTTAATAAGGACAATAATCAGAAAAAGGGTAGTGGTTGTTTTATTTTGTTGTCTTTCCTTCGTATAATCTAGTAAAAGAACTGTCTATTGGCTCCCAAAGCTCTATGTTATTTCCGTCAGGATCCAAAATGTGAACGAATTTGCCGTATTCGTAACTTGCAATTTCATCAAGAATCGTCACACCGTTCGTTTTTAACTCTTCGACTAAAATTTCAATGTTCTCGACCCTATAA
>CAJXRL010000296.1 GCA_913059105.1 uncultured Flavobacteriales bacterium | reverse complement strand
CAAAAGTACCAAAGGTTTTTATTTTAAAAACAAATTATTGCAACATATTTCAAATAAAAGGTGTCTTGTATTCGTAATTTAGAACTATGAAAAAGATTTTAACCTTATTGCTAAGCATTTTAACATTCTCTGGGCTATTCGCAAATGTGAATTTTTCGATAGATTATGCCATTTTTCAAACTAAAAACAAGCCTTACACTGAGTTTTACCTTTCAATAAACGGCAGTTCTACCTCATTGGGCTATAAAATGGTGAAACAAGAAGGCGATCAAGAACTTTTTCAAGCTAGTATTGAGATGACTTATATTATTGAAAAAGGTACAGAAGTAATTGCTTTCGAAAAGTTTCAAATAAATTCACCACTATATTCTGAAGATGAGGTAAAAAACAATCCAATCGATTTACTTGACTTAAAAAGATTGAGCTTCCCAGCAGGTGAATACACGTATACCATAATAGCTAAAGATTTAGTGAATCAAAGCTCGGCAGAGGCAAAAGGAACTATTAGACCATTTGCAAGTACTCCCTCAAAAATGCAGCTCTCTGAAATACAATTGGGAAATGACATTAAACCTACTGTCACAAAAAATCAGTTCTCAAAGGTGGGCTATGATATTTCTCCAAACGTTTCTCATAATTACATTCGAGAAAAAAATAAATTAAGTGCCTATTTTGAAATCTATAATGCCGATAAATCCTTAGGCGATAGTGCAGATTATTTCATTGACATTTCAATAAGAGATGCTGTAAACGAAAAACTTACAGGCAATTTAAGAGCAATTAAAAGACTAAAAGCAACTAGCATTGCAGCACACATTCAACCCTTTAACATTGAGAAATTACCAACTGGTAGTTATGAGCTTATAGTTGAATGTAAAAACCGCAATAATGAAGTAATTCTAACTCAGAAAGTTCAATTTTTTAGACTAAACCCTAACCTTAAAGACCTTAACTCGGTATCAATTGAAGGAACATTTGTTGATACCATTAGAAATACCGCTTTATTAGCTGAATACATTAAATCCATTCGAGTAATATCAAAAGAGAATGAAAAAAATTGGGCCGATAATCAGCTAAAATACGCTGACATTGAATTCATGCAACGCTATTTTTTAAATTTTTGGAGAAACAGAAATCAACTTGACCCAGGCTATGAATGGGAAGGATACAAACGAAAATTAGCCCTTGTAGATGATAAATTCGGCTACGGAGGTATAAAAGGGTACCAGACTGACAGAGGAAGGGTCTATTTGCAGTATGGAGCACCTACTCAAGTGCAAGATGTAAAATACGATAGTGACAACTTCCCTTATTCCATTTGGCAGTATTATAAATTAACAGAGTGTTACCGAGTAGCGTTAAATGGTTTAACCGATCGTAAATTCATATTCTATAGTCCTAGCAATGAAATGCTAGGTTATGAAGTATTGCACTCTAACGTTCCAGGAGAAGTTCAAAACGACCAATGGGAATTTACGCTTAAAAAAGGTCGAATGGATGCATCAAAAAGACCAGGTACAAGAGAAATTCAAGACCTGCAAGGACAAGATAGAGCCAGAGATTTATTTAATAACCCAAGGTAGTACAGCTAAGTGTACTTGCTTATTTTTGTCGCCTAATTTTCTCAAATGAATCCGAGCGTTGCTGTAGTTATATTAAATTGGAATGGAAGAAACCATTTAGAAACCTACTTGCCTTCTGTAGTTAATAATTCAAGTGATGCAACAGTGTACCTCGCAGATAATGGTTCAACGGATAACTCCATAGCCTTTACAAAAGAAAACTTCCCATCCGTAAAGATTATTACCAATAAGAGTAATGGAGGATTTGCCAAAGGCTACAACGACGCACTTATTGAGTTAAAAGAGGACTATTTTGTTTTGTTAAATTCAGACGTAGAGGTGACGCCTAATTGGATTCCTCCGGTAATTGAACAATTAGAGAACAAAGAGAATGTTTGCATTGCCCAACCAAAAATTAAGGCTTACTTAAATAAAGATGAATTTGAGTATGCAGGAGCGGCTGGTGGGTTTATCGACTTTCTAGGCTATCCTTTTTGTCAAGGTAGAATTTTTGACAGCATTGAAAAAGATACCGGACAATACGATACAAGTAGAGAGATATTTTGGGCAACAGGGGCTTGTATGTTTATTAAATCATCTGTATTTAAGCAATTAGGAGGATTTGATGAACGCTATTTTGCACATATGGAAGAAATCGATTTGTGTTGGAGAGCCAAGAACATGGGTTATTCTGTTTATTATGTTGCAGAAAGTACAGTTTACCATTTAGGTGGGGGTACTATGAAAAACACAAATCCAAGAAAAACATTCTTAAATTTTCGAAATAGCTTAATGACTTTGTATAAGAATGACCGATCAAATTATAGAATGTTGAAGGTATTTCTAAGATTACTATTAGATGGTCCCGCTTTTGCCAAATTGTTAATATCTTCAGGTCCACAACATGCTTTTGCAATTCTACAAGCACACTTTTCCTTCTATAGAATGAAAAAATTTAGATCTCCAATAAAAAACCCCAACTTAAAGTGCATATTGAAGTCAAGCATCGTATGGTCGTACTACGTGCAGAGAATCAAACATTTTTCTCAATTAAAGTAATCCCTCACTTTTTCAATAAAAAACTTAGGGGGTCTGCAAGCCCGTTTTGAAGCATCAATAAAGAACAAGGTTGTTTGAGCACTTACAATTAAGTCTTCTCCTCTATGAATTTCATAATCGAATATAATTTTATTCGTAGGCATACTTTGAACTTTTGTAGTTACAATTAATTCATCATCGTAAAGCGCTGCAACATGATAACTTATTTTCAAGTCTTTAACAGGCAACCCATAACCAGACTCTTCCAAGCTTCGATAAGAAATACCTACCGTTTTTAGTGCATCTACTCTTCCAATTTCTAAATATTGAGGATAATTTCCATAGTAAACAAAGCCCATTTGGTCTGTTTCAGAACTGTCTCTTATACACATCTCCGAGCCCACGAGACAGGCAGAAATCTCGT
>CAJXRL010000295.1 GCA_913059105.1 uncultured Flavobacteriales bacterium | reverse complement strand
TCTACACAGAGTAGATCGTCGGCAGCGTCAGATGTGTATAAGAGACAGATGCAGAGACGGAACTGATGATTTTGAATGATCAGATCGTTCCGCTTCAAGTTCGATTCAAGCAATTGTTAAATCGTTCAGATTCTTTGCCGCTTGCCATTGCCGATAAAATTGAATTAACAATCATCGAAAAGGGCTACCGTAAAGATAGTCTGTTGGTAGCGAATCCTATGATTGAGTCCTTGGAGCTTCAACAAAAAGCCATGCAGGAAAGTGAAGTATTAGCAAGAAAAAATTCCCTACCACAGTTCGGTGTGGGTTTAGATTATGCGTTTATCGGAGAACGGTCGGATGTATCTATTCCAGATAACGGAAAAGATGCTTTTATGCCTATGGTTTCTGTAAGTCTTCCCATATTCAGAAAGAAGTATGGCTCAGCTATATCAGAAGCTCAATTAGAACAAAAAGCCATTGAATACAGAAAAGAATCTGTTCAAAATGAATTGATTTCCAACTATGAAAATGCAGCTTTTCAATTAAAAAAAGCTGAAGACTTAATTGGCTTATACAATATGCAAATCAAAAAGACCGAACAGTTAATTCAGTTACTATACAGTGCTTACAGCAATTCTGCGAAAGATTTTGAAGAGGTGTTGCGAATGCACCAGCAATTGTTGAAATACCAAATGGCTAAAGCTACAGCTGTGAAAAACCGTCAGATTGCCTTAGCTGAAATTGAATATTTAACCGCTAAATGATGATATAATATTTTGATGATGAAATGATTTAATGATATGAAAAGAAATGAAATATTGGAATTGAGCTTTGAGTTTGCTCTGAAAATTGTGGAATTCACAGAAGTTTTAGAAGAAAAAAGAAAGTACGTGATTGCTCGTCAATTACTGAAATCGGGAACATCGGTAGGTGCGAATATTCGAGAAGCTCAAAATGCTCATAGCAGAAGAGATTTTATCTCAAAATATGTCATTGCAGCAAAAGAAGCCGACGAGACTGAGTATTGGCTATTGCTTTGTCAAAAAAGTAAAAATTACCCTGAACCTGAAGGTTTACTTAGCGAAATCCTTTCGATTAAAAAGTTGCTTTCTAAAATCATCTCTTCTTCTTCTGTAAAAAATGAAAAAAAATGAAAAAATTAATTCGAAATAAATGGTTATCTATCGTCCTGACTTTAATTCTCGGAGGTCTTATAGGTTGGCTCATTAAACCATCAAATCAAACAATAATACCATCGGATAATCAAACCATCAAACCATCAGATCATCTTAATTGGACCTGTTCCATGCATCCACAAATAAGAAAAACGGAGTCTGGTGATTGCCCTATATGCGGTATGGATTTAATACCGCTTTCCCTTGATGAAAGTGTAGATGAAAATCCTGAAGCAATCAGAATGTCACCCACGGCGATGCAATTGGCGAACGTTCAAACCGCAATGGTTCAATCAGGAGATGCAATTAAAGTATTGAAATTAACAGGTAAAATTACTCCTGATGAAAGAGCAGTATATTCTCAAACTTCTCACATTTCTGGTAGAATTGAACAATTGAATATTAATTATACAGGTGAGACGGTTCGAAAAGGTGAAGTTATTGCGACTCTTTATTCGCCTGAATTGGTTACTGCTCAAGAAGAACTTTTGATTGCAGTTCTAAATAAAGAAACGCAGCCTGAATTATTAAGAGCTGCTAAGGAAAAATTGAGGAATTGGAAGTTAACTGAAGATCAAATAAATCAATTAATTAAAACTGCAAAGCCGATGGACGATTTCCCTGTTCTTTCTGATTTAAATGGAGTAGTGATTACGAAAGTTGCGAATCGTGGAGATTATATTAAAGAAGGTGGAAGTTTCTTCGAAGTTGCAAATCTATCTAACTTATGGGTGCTGTTAGATGTTCATGAAAGCGACTTGGCTTGGGTTAAAATCGGCGATCAAGTAAAGTTTAAGGTAAAGGCATTTCCAACTGAAAGTTTTATGGGAATTATCAGTTTTATTGATCCTATTATTAATCCCAAAACAAGAGTTGCACAAGCGAGAATTGAAATAGATAATTCGAAGCAAAGATTTAAACCCGAAATGTTAGTAACGGCAAGTATAGAGAGTGAATTACAGACGGATGAGAATGCCATTGTTGTTCCTAAATCTGCTGTTATGTGGACAGGAGAGCGATCAGTAGTGTATGTGAAAACTTCTGCCGTAAATGGATTGCATTTTGCTATGCGAGGAGTTGAATTAGGAGCTTCTTTGGGAGACACCTATATTATAAATAGTGGTTTAATTGAGGGCGAAGAAATAGCCGTTAACGGTACATTTAGTATAGATGCAGCAGCTCAGTTAGCAGGTAAACCTAGTATGATGAATCCTGAAGGTGGACAAATGAATATGGGACACAATCATGGGGGAATGAAAATGGATGAAATTCCTAAGGAGCAAGAGAATCAGATGAAAATGAGTAGCGAAAAGATAGAAAACAATGAAAAAGTAAAGAAAGCCTTAGTCCCATTTTTTGAAAGCTACTTTGAACTAAAGAGCCATTTGATAGCTGATGACTTTCAAGCCGCCTACGAGTCTGCAAAAGCATCGAATGAGCTATTGAATCAAATAGATATGGATGCTTTTACTGGAGCAGGCCACCAAGAGTGGATGAACTATTCAAAAGAGTTAAAAAGCAGCTTTTTGGAAGCCAACGAAGCAAACGAGATTGAACAGCTGAGAAGAGCATTTATTCCCATTTCTAACACCATGATTCAACTCAATAAAGCTTTTCGACCACTTAAGGATACAGTTTACATTCAACATTGCCCCATGGCAAATAAAAATAATGGAGCTGATTGGCTCAGTAAAGAAAAAGAAATTAAAAACCCCTATTTCGGCAGTTCAATGCTGAATTGCGGAGAATTAAAATAAATAGTACTAATTAATTAAAACAAATCGTATGAAAAAGAGAGTATTAAAAGCAACATTTATAGCCCTGTCTCTTATACACATCTGACGCTGCCGACGATCTACTCTGTGTAG
>CAJXRL010000294.1 GCA_913059105.1 uncultured Flavobacteriales bacterium | reverse complement strand
CTACACAGAGTAGATCGTCGGCAGCGTCAGATGTGTATAAGAGACAGGTATCCAAATTGCACTGTTTCACCAGTAATGACTTTTCCTGAATCCACTTCTTCCAAGCCCATGAGAATATTGAGAAAGGTAGTTTTTCCAACTCCATTCTTTCCTGCAATACCAATCTTGTCTCCTTTTTTGAAAGTGTAATTAAAGTCATCTACAATTTTCAAATTGTCAAAAGACTTTTTTACGTGGTGTAATTCTACAATTTTTCCACCTAAGCGTTCTGCTTTTATTGAAAGCTGTAATTCATCTTTATTGATTTTTTGCTTGGCTTTCTTTTCTGTATCGTAAAATCGGTCTTCTCGAGATTTAGCCTTTGTAGCTCTTGCTTTTGGCATTCTCCGCATCCACTCAATTTCCTTGCGATAGAGGTTTTTTGCTTTGCCAATTTCAGCGCTTAGGTTCTCTTCTCTTTCTGCTTTTTTCTCTAAAAAGTATTCATAATCGCCACTGTATTTGTAGCCACTGCCATTGTCTAACTCTAAAATTTGGTTACAAACTCTAGTTAAAAAATAGCGGTCGTGGGTTACCATGAACAGGGTAATGTTTTGGCCTGAAAGAAATTCTTCCAACCATTCAATCATCGATATATCCAAATGGTTAGTTGGCTCATCCAAGATAAAAACATCTGGCTCGTCAACAATTAGTTTAATTAGGGCAATTCTTTTCTTTTGACCTCCAGAAAGCAAGTCAATTGATTGGTTTTTACCCAAACTGTCCATGCCGAAAATACTGAGTAATTTGTCAATTTTGGCTTCGTAATCCCACGCTTTACTTGCATCCATCAAGTTGAGTGCCTTCTGCATTGCATCGTCATCGTTAGGGTTCTCAATGGCAAATTCGTAGCTATTCAGAGCTCTTACAAAATCATTGTCTGAACCGTACAAGACTTCTTTCACCGTTTTAAATTCTTTAAAAGGATTGTCTTGTCGCAGGTATCCAACAGAAATACCGTTTCGCCAAACAATGTTACCAGTGTCAGGATTAGTATCGCCAGAGAGCATTTCTAGTAAAGTTGTTTTACCTTCTCCATTTTTGGCTACAAGAGCCATTTTTTGACCTTGATCCAGGCCAAATGTAACATCGGCAAATAGTGTTCTTTCGCCAAATCTTTTGGCAATTTCTTCAACGGAAAGTAAATTCATATTTTAGTTGTTCAGCCTGCTTAGACCTTTAGCAGCGTATTCGTAGCTTGGATCAATTTCCAACGCTTTGCGGTAATCTTTAGCTGCATTATTAATGTCACCTAACATTTCAAAGGCATAGCCTCTATTGTAATGGGCTTCTTTATATCTTGGGTCAACCGCAATGGCATCAGTGAAATGTTGTTGTGATTGACGGTATAATTGAAGATAGAATAGGTGTATATACCCCAAATTGTAATGTGCTTCTCTAAAATCAGGGTGAATCTTGATTGCTACGGTATAGGTTTGCATTGCTTCATTAAACATTTCATGTTCTTGTTCGAACATTCCTTTACTGTATAATACTCTGCGCTCATTTGGCTTAATTTCCAACGCATTGTTAAAGTATTCTATTGCTAAAGGATCATGTTTAGCACTATACACTAAACCTAGTTCCAAATAAGCTTCAAAATAGTCAGGGTCTTGTTCTACGGCTGTTTGATAGCTGCTAATAGCTGTTGTTGTATCTCCTTGTTCTAAAAAGTTGAACCCCTTTAAATAATAGGCCACGGCATTGTACATGTCATATTTAATTGCCAAATCTGCGTAATTAATAGACTTTGTATTATTTCTTGCTACCAAGTACAATTGACTATAGGCAACCTGGATTGTACTGTTCTCAGGATATAAGTAGTCTGCTTTATCTAAGATGTTTTGGCTCAGTTGAAGTTTACCACTTTTTGTTAAGAAATCTGCTTGTTTTAACAAGGTTGGCAAGTAGGTTGTGTCAATTCTAAAAGCACGATTAATATCTTGCATCGCTTCTTTTGGATTTTGATTTTCCAGATAATAGTCAGCTCGATCTAAGTATAAATCTTTGTTGTTGATTTCAGCTCTTATCTTTTTGTTTAGGGCAGTTAATGCGGAATCAGCTTCACTAATTGGTGTTTCAACCGCAGTGTTGTTAATTTCAGTTGCATTCTCGGTTGCCGTTTCGTTGTTCTTTGTTTCTTCTTTTGGTTGGCAGGCAAATAATAAAGCAGCCAACATAAAGTAAAATAAAATTCTCATCATGTATAAATAAAAAGTCCCGAATGCAATTAGCATTAGGGACAAATTTAATCAAAGGATTAGTCGTTTTTTGTCAATAAAACTAAACTTGTTCCATTGCCTCTCTAATTTTTCCTTCAAGTTCATCCATCAATTCTGGATTGTCTTCAATTAATTGTTTCACAGCGTCTCTACCTTGACCTAATTTTGTGTCGCCATAGCTAAACCAGCTACCGCTTTTCTTCACAACATTAAGTTCTACGCCCATGTCAATTACTTCGCCTGACTTAGAAATTCCTTTGCCATACATGATGTCAAATTCTACTTTTCTAAATGGTGGAGCAACTTTGTTCTTTACAATTTTAACCTTCGTTCGGTTACCAATAACTTCTTCTCCGTTTTTGATTTGAGAACTCCTACGAATGTCAACTCTTACTGAAGAGTAAAATTTCAATGCATTACCACCAGTAGTTGTTTCAGGGTTTCCAAACATAACACCAATTTTTTCTCTTAATTGGTTAATGAAAATACAAGTACAACCAGTTCTACTAATGGTTCCGGTTAATTTTCTCAAGGCTTGAGACATCAAACGAGCTTGCAGCCCCATTCTAGAATCGCCCATGTCGCCTTCAATTTCAGCTTTTGGAGTCAATGCAGCAACTGAATCAATTACAATTAAATCAATTGCTCCTGAGCGAATCAAGTTATCCGCAATCTCTAATCCTTGCTCACCGTTATCTGGTTGAGATATGAATAGGTTTTCTGTATCTACTCCTAAACCTGTCTCTTATACACATCTGACGCTGCCGACGATCTACTCTGTGTA
>CAJXRL010000293.1 GCA_913059105.1 uncultured Flavobacteriales bacterium | reverse complement strand
AGATTTCTGCCTGTCTCGTGGGCTCGGAGATGTGTATAAGAGACAGGAAATAGGCAATAAAACTGGCATTGCAGCTTCTTTAATCAACATTGGGATTATTTATATGGACCAAGGCGAAACCGCCAAAGCATTAGACTACTATACTCGTGGTTTAAAGATTAGAGAAGAGATAGGCGATAAACAAGGCATTGCAGGTGCTTTAATCAACATTGGGAGTATTTATAAAAGCCAAGGTGAAATGGCCAAAGCATTAGACTACTACATCCGTGGTTTGAAGATAGATGAAGAAATAGGCGATAAAAGTGGCATTGCAAGTGATTTAAACTCCATTGGGATTATTTATAAAAGCCAAGGCAAAATGGCCAAAGCATTAGACTACTGCACCCGTAGTTTGAAGATATATGAAGAAATAGGCTATAAAGGTGGCATTGCAAGTTCTTTAAACAGCATTGGGGAAATTTATAAAACCCAAGGCAAGTTAAAAGAAGCGTTAGCATATTCAAATAAAGCTATGACCATCGCCCAAGAAGTGAGCTCCCCAGAGTTGATAAAAAATGCCGCAATAACTTTAAAAGAAATTTACAAGACTAAAAATGCAGGCATGAAAGCAATGGAAATGTTTGAGTTAGAAATTCAAATGCGTGATAGCATTAAAAACGATGAAGTCAAAAAAGGTTTGATTCAAATGGAGGTTGAGCATGAATATGAAAAGAAGGAATTACTTGCCGAACAAGAACATCAACAAGAGATTTTTAAAAAGAACGAAACTCGGAACTACTTAATAGCCGGCGTTTCTCTGGCTTTGCTTTTTTCTATTGGGATTTTAAGCCGTTTAAGTTTTGTAAGAAACACCAATAAGAAATTAGACATTGCCAAAACAAGAGCAGAAAAAAGTGAACAATTCAAACAGCAATTTTTGGCGAATATGAGTCATGAAATCAGAACGCCTATGCACGCTATTTCAGGTATGGTAAAGATTTTAAAGAGAAATGAGCACCCTAAGACTCAAGATACTTATCTAAATGCGATGCATAGCAGTTCAGATAATCTACTGGTTATTTTGAATGACGTTTTAGATTTATCGAAAATTGAAGTAGGGAAATTGGACATAGAAAGCATTTCGGTTAAACCAGCTGCTATTGTTGAGAATGTGATGCAGATTCTAAAATTTAAAGCTGAAGAAAAAGGCTTGATCTTATCGGCTAACATAGAAAAAGATGTTCCTTCACTCGTAATGGGCGACCCTACCCGTTTGAATCAAATATTGATTAACCTCATTGGCAATTCCATCAAGTTTACTGAAAAAGGAAGTGTAAGCGTGCTCCTAACAAAAGCAGCCGATAAACTAAGGTTTAGCATCAAAGATACCGGTATAGGAATATCTAAGGATAGAATAGACAAGATTTTTGGAGCCTTTGAACAAGCTAAAGATTCTACCAGCAGAAATTATGGAGGCACTGGTTTAGGTTTGAGCATAACCCAACAATTAACCGAATTGCAAAACGGAAGAATATGGGTAGAAAGTAAAGAAGGAAAAGGAAGTACCTTTTTTGTTGAGCTTCCAATAATTACAGCTGCAGCCAATGCAATTGGAGAAGATCAAATAACCGAAGATCACTTAAAGACTATGGCAAACACTTTAAGTGGAACTCGAATTCTACTGGTAGAAGACAATGCTTTTAACCAGATGATTGCACAAGAGGATTTGAATTATTACATCGAGGATGTTAAAATTGATACGGTTGAAAATGGCTTATTGGCTATTGAGAAATTTCAAGCCAATGACTACGACCTCATTTTAATGGATGTTCAAATGCCAATAATGAATGGCTTTGAAGCGACTCAAAAAATCAGAGAATTAGAAAAAGCTGCGGGAAAAGAAAACACGATGCCAATTATTGCGATGACCGCCAGTTTATTAAAATCGGAAGTAGATAATTGCTTGGCAGCTGGCATGAACAATTACATTCCAAAACCTTATAAGCCCGAAGAATTGATTGTGCCAATTTTTACTGAACTAATTGAAAATAAAACCTGATGAAAAGAACAGTACTATTTCTTTTATACCTATTTTTTTCAATACAGTCTTGGTCTCAGAGTTACCTGCCTATGGAATTGATTGATGAAGTGGATGGTCTTTCTTTTCGAGATGTGAAACAAGTTTATCAAGACAAAGAAGGGTTTTTGTGGTTTTGCACAGCAAATGGTCTAAATCGCTATGATGGAGTAGAGTGGAAAGTTTACAAACACATCCCAGGAGACACAACTTCTATAGCCACAAATGTCATTAATTGGATATATGAGGATTCCGATGGTAATTTTATTATTGACAATAGTGACCGAGCTCCATTATATTCTTTTTATAATCGAAAAACAGAAAAGTTTCGAAAGATTAAAGTGCTCAATTACCACTTGAAAAACGCTTTAGCTATTAGAGGGCCTTTTATTACAAAGTCGGGAGAAATTATTGGAGTTGGCAAAATAGCTAGACCCAATATATCCTATAAAAGCCCAGATGAAAACCCAAAAGCTTTGTTGTTGAATTACTTAGGAAATGGTGTTTTTGAGGCAAGTGATGAACTTAGTTTTTCAATGGCCACTCCCCCATATTCTGAATTGCTTTCCAGTACTTCTGAAAGATTTTGGTCTTTGGGGTTTGGTAAGCATGAAATGCTTGACCTAGATAAAAAAACCTTAACAAGATACCTGAGTAGTGACTTCGGTAACTATGAATTGCCCATTGATAAAAAGGGTAAATTTTGGTATCCAGATTTGAGAGAGGGAAGCAAACAATTGTTTAGATCTTTTCAATTGCCTGTAAACATACCTTTGGAAGACTGGTACATATTCCGCTTTGATAACATGGGGAACATTTGGTTGAAAGAAAAACAGAAAAAAAGAATATTTAAATATGATGTTCACCTTAAATCTTTGAATGAGAGTGGGGAATTTGGTATGAATTATTTTTCTTTAAGATCCATTTTAGAGGATAGGAATGGCACCATATGGACTGTCTCTTATACACATCTGACGCTGCCGACGATCTACTCTGTGTAG
>CAJXRL010000292.1 GCA_913059105.1 uncultured Flavobacteriales bacterium | reverse complement strand
GAGATTTCTGCCTGTCTCGTGGGCTCGGAGATGTGTATAAGAGACAGCTATAAGGCAATATATAATTCAAAAAACCGAACTTCGCAAGCAAGCATAAATTAGAATAAATGAATATTGGAATTGTTTGTTATCCAACCTTTGGTGGCAGTGGAGTAGTAGCAACGGAGTTAGGGAAAGCATTAGCTCTGAAGGGGCATCAAATTCATTTTATCTCGTACCAGCAGCCGGTGCGTTTGGATAGCTTTCATGAGAATATTTGGTACCATGAGGTAAATGTTTCCGACTATCCTTTGTTTGATTATCAGCCCTATGAATTGGTGCTTGCTAGTAAGTTGGTTGATGTAGTAAAGTATGAGAAATTGGATTTATTGCACGTGCATTATGCCATCCCTCATGCATCGGCAGCGTATATGGCACAACAAATATTGAAAACAGAAGGAATCGAAATCCCGTTTATTACTACCTTACACGGAACAGATATTACATTGGTTGGGAAAGATGCTTCTTTTGAACCAGTTATTACGTTTGCAATTAATCAAAGTAATGCGGTAACTGCCGTCTCTGAAAGCTTAAAGAAAGATACCCTAGATCATTTTAAGATCAACAGAAGCATCAAAGCAATTCCTAATTTCATTTGTATGGAAGGCTGTGAATCGCCGGAAATGGATTTAGAATTGAAACAAAAAATTGCGCCAAATGGAGAAAAGATTATAGCCCACGTTTCCAATTTTAGGCCTGTAAAAAGAGTTTGTGATGTAGTGGAAATTTTCGCAAAGGTTCGAGAACAGATAGAGTGTAAATTATTATTAATTGGAGATGGTCCGGATAGGCATTTGGCAGAAACATTTTGCAGAGAACGAGGCATTAGTGAAGATTTAATTGTGCTTGGAAAAGTAAAAGACACAAAACATGTTCTTGGTATAGCTGACTTGTTTTTATTGCCTTCCGAATTTGAAAGCTTTGGTTTAGCAGCCTTGGAAGCTATGGCAGTGGGTGTTCCTGTAATATCTTCAAATACAGGCGGTATTCCTGAAGTTAATGCCGAAGGGTTTTCAGGGTTTTTAAGCAACGTTGGTGATGTAGAGGAAATGGCTAAAAATGCGTTGGATTTGTTGCAGAACGAGGTGAAACTAGCGCAATTCAAAGAGCAAGCATTTGGTCAAGCCAAAAAGTTTGACATCTTAAATGTTTTACCGATGTATGAAAAGTTGTATGAAAAAGTAGTAAAGCATCCGACTAATTTCTAAGAGCACTTTTATTGTGTTGATGTCTTTTTGCTTAGCGGGTGGAGGCTTTATCTACATTGAACTTTTTGAGTTGTAATTTCTTTAAGCCTGTTGCTGGTTTTATCTTCACGAAAACCAAGAAAGCGTATCAATATTTACAAGGATACTCTATATCCTAATGGTCGCATTTTTGATTTATCCAAAAACTCATGGTCTCTTTTATTACCTTGTAATTCCATATGCATATGAGGTTATTGCCCTTGATGCAAGTGCTATTCAGAATTTACTTTTGAGCTCCTGCTGCGAGGTGTTGAATCGGTTAAATGTAGAACTCGAGACCGAAAAATAATTGTATAAATCGAAGATTCTATTAATTGTCTTGTCCATTGAAATTTGAAAATAAAACGAACACTGTCTTATTTTTTTACTCCTACACATATAATTCTCTGCTATAATTACCTGGTATTGCAATTATCTTATTTGTATAAAAAACAACACATTTTTTATACCGAATGAATTAAAAGAGCAAAATTCTTGTAGATTCTTATAAGATTACTCAGATTCTGAATGAATCTGTTGCCAAAATGTGTTTGTTAAGTTTCTTTTATAGAGCATTATATTTCATTAGTTCCAGCTGGTATAATAATAAAGGACCTTTTTATCTTAAAACATGACAAATGTCATTTGTTAAGCTTTTTTCACATTCTACATTTGTCCCATAATTAACAATTAATACCATGAAAAAAATTGTAGGCATATTCGTTATTCTTTTCCTTGTAGGATTAGTTGCTTGTACAAGTGACGCCCAAAAGGAACGTGAAAAGAAAATAGCGCAAAAAAAAGTAGAAAAGGAGAATCTAGCTCCAGCATCTGAGCGAATCACTCTTGATAACAAAGGTGTAGGTCCCATCAAGGATCTTCAACTAGCGGAAGTGATAGATCAAGAAATGGTGAAGAAAGGAATGAAGACATTCAAAACGAATTGTTCTGCATGTCACAAAATAGACAAGCGATTTATTGGACCATCTCCACAAGGAATAATGAAGAGAAGAAGTCCCGAGTGGATTATGAACATGATTTTGGATCCTAAATTAATGACAGAAGAAGATAGATGCGCTAAGGATTTGTTAATTGAATTTAATGGAGCAGCAATGGCCAATCAAAATTTAACTGAAGAACAAGCAAGAGAGATACTTGAATATTTTAGAACCCTTGATTAATTAACTATAAACAAAAACAAAACAACATGAAGAGATTGAAAATAATACTACCAGCATTGGCAATGATTTTCTTTGCAAGTGCTTGTAACAATGCAACACCTGCTTCTACTGAAAAAGAAGTTACTGAAAGCGCTACAGATAAAGAAAAAACTGCTGGTCAAGCGTTTATTGAAGACGATGTATCTAATCCAAACCTTCTACAAGTTGCAATAGGCTCAGCAGATCATTCTACTCTAGTCGCTGCAGTACAAGCTGCCGATTTAGAAAACGTATTGGTAAATGCTGGTCCCTTAATGGTATTTGCTCCTGTCAATGCAGCTTTTGATGCTTTACCAGAAGGTACAGTGGCATCGCTTTTAAAACCAGAGAATAAAGCTGATTTAGCTAATATTTTAAAATTTCACGTAACTCCAGGAAATTACTCGAAAGACTTTTTAAAGAAATTTAAAAAGTTAGGTCAAGCGAATGACCAAAGTGTAGCTGTGGAAGTTAAAGGAGATGATGTATATGTAGGAGGAGCAAAAATCATCGGTACTGTTAAGGCAAGTAATGGAATTATTCACGTGGTTGATGCGGTAATGTTACCTCTGTCTCTTATACACATCTGACGCTGCCGACGATCTACTCTGTGTAGA
>CAJXRL010000291.1 GCA_913059105.1 uncultured Flavobacteriales bacterium | reverse complement strand
TCTACACAGAGTAGATCGTCGGCAGCGTCAGATGTGTATAAGAGACAGCATTAGCTCATTTGTAATTAGTTTAACAGCTTTTGGGCTAATATCAGAAAATGGATTGGAAAAAGATGGTAATGATTGCCATATTGCTGAAGAGCCTATTGTAAAAGTTGAAATCAAGGAAGCAGATACTCCTAAAAAAGTCGAAAATACTTTTTTCAGTCTAGGAACGAGGTTCAATAGCATTACTAAATCAAAGTTGAACCAATTAAGAACCTTCAACAATTATATTGGAGAAGAACATGCTAACAGAATAGTAAAGTTTAATTATATGGCCGTAATCCTGCTCGAAAACGGCGAACAAACTTTTACAAAGGAAAAAACAAACAGTGGAATTTTCTCGAAAGATCAATTAGAATTAATTCAATCGTTCGATTTTTCTACAGACATTTTACTTTGGGCAGATTATATGGAGATGAACAAAAAAACAGGAAAGTTGCAAAAAGAAACTTGGACTCCATATTTGACGATTGTTCCTGAATACCAGGCTTCATATACCGATGGAGAAGCGGCGCTTCTAAACTATTTCGAGCAAAATAGTTTAAAAGAAAATTCAAACATTAAAAAGGAAAATTTAAAATCAGGAAAATTACTTTTCACCGTTTCAAAAGCAGGTGGAGTTTCGAATGCAAAAATTGTTTCAACTTCCGGAAATGTTGATTTTGACAAAAAAATTATAGAAATAATTAACGACCTACCTGGAGAATGGCAGCCTGCTAAAAAAATGAATGGAGAAACAGTAGCACAAACATTAGTCCTCTCTTTTGGTAAAAGAGGGTGTTAATTATTTGTATTATATCACTTAACACCATCAACTACAAATTATTAATTTGCTTTTTTAAACTTTAGTCACTTACACTTTACAATTTCCTTACTATGCGGAGATCACTTTCAAACTCACTTTATTTGCTACCACTTCTTCTCCTACCGCTTACCTTTTGTGGTCAAGAGAATAATAATAATAATAATACTCATCAATCCAATATAGAACAATTGGACTTGAATATGGAGCTTTGGATAGAAGAGTTCAACATTCCTGGAGCTGCTTTTGCAATTATAGAAAATGGTGAGTTAGTGCTTCAAAAAGGCTACGGATTTGCCGATGTGGAAAACCAAATTAAGGTCAGTATTCAAACAGGTTTTAATATCGCTTCCATTTCTAAATCAGTTACTGCTTGGGGAATAATGAAATTGGTAGAGGAAGGTAAATTGGATTTAGACAAGCCGGCTGAAACGTATATGACTCGGTGGAAATTTCATGAATCAAAATACGATAGTAAAAAAGTAACCATTCGTCGGCTGCTTAGCCATACTGCCGGTCTTTCCTTACATGGCTATCCCGGTTATGCTCCAAAAGATACTTTGCCAACAATTGAAGAATCGCTTTCAGGCGCTACCAATGGCTCTGGCGATGTTCACATTATAATTGAACCAGGAACTCATTATCAATATTCTGGTGGCGGCTACACAGTTCTCCAACTCATAATTGAAGAAGTTACTGGAATGAACTTTGAGAAATACATGCAGCAAGAAATTTTGAATCCTTTGGGTATGACCAATAGTAGTTTCACGATTGATGAAAAGATTCTAGAAAACTCATCGAAAGAATACAATCCATTTGAAAAAGAAATTGACTTTGAATTATTTACAGCAAAAGCTGCAGCAGGTTTGCATACCACTATTCAAGATTTCAGCAAGTTTGCTCTCGCCTCACTTGACACAGATAATTCCTATCAGAACGTACTTCGTGCTTCTTCGCTAAAGCTAATGAATACAGTTGTACCCGCCAACTACAGTCATTATGGATTAGGGCTTAGCATAGAGAATTTTAATGGAGATTCTGTGCAATTGAGTGGTCATGGAGGTTCAAATGACGGTTGGCAAGCTAAACTGCAGTTTAACCGTAAAACTGGCGACGCTTTTTTACTAATGACCAATAGCGGAGCCGGACGAGATTTATTGAAGCAAGCACATTGCAATTGGATGGAATGGTCGCAAAATGTTTGGATGGGAAACCGATGCATAAAATCGATCACTCCTTTACTCATCAATACCTTTAAAAACAAAGGAATAGACGCTACCGTAGCAATATTTAATGAAATTAAAAAAACGGAACCGAAAACCTATGTCTACCGAGAAAGAGACCTGAATTTATTTGGCTACGAATTACTACGAAACGATAATGTAAAAGAGTCCATCAAAGTATTTGAAATGATAATTGAAGAGTACCCATACTCTAATAATGCCTACGACAGCTACGCCGAAGCCTTATTAGCAGACGGACAAAGAGATGAAGCCATTAAAAACTATACGCTATCTGTTCAAATGAATCCGAAGAACGAGAATGGAATAAAAATGTTAGAAAAAGAAGGAGTTAATGTGAAAGAAATAAAACCTTTTGTTACAGAAGAGGAAATGAAACAACTTGCAGGCTTGTATACCTCTAACGAAGAAAGCGATCATGAATGGAATGTTAACTTGGAATTCAGTCACGGTGATTTATTGCTAAAAGACAGGGGAATGAATTCTGCTTTGGTGCCACTAGGCAATAACCAATTTGTCAATCCAAGACAACAAGGACCTCATGATAATGGATTATTGGTATTCACCAAAAATGCGAACAACGAAGATGAACTTTTATTATATAACAAGTACTCTTTGAGAAAAATTGATAAAGACCTTATGGTAACAAAAGATACTTGGGGACAGGAAATATTTGTTTTCCCTTTAAATTTTGCCAAAGATATTAATTACAAAGGCTTTGAAGATGTGCGTTTTCCACGAGGATGGATTAATCCTGACACAACTACTTTTTGGTCGTATGCCGGTGCTTGGAACATCAATAAATCAACAGTTTATAGCATCGATGATTTAGAAACAGATTGGAAAATGTATTTCGATGGTTTAATGTCTGATGTAAACAAAATTCAAGGAGCCAAATTGGAGAAAACAGTTGCTTCTTTTGAAAAGCAAAATGAAAATAATGGTAGTACTTTTTTCACAGGTGAATTAACCATTGTAAATGCCTGTCTCTTATACACATCTGACGCTGCCGACGATCTACTCTGTGTAGA
>CAJXRL010000290.1 GCA_913059105.1 uncultured Flavobacteriales bacterium | reverse complement strand
GAGATTTCTGCCTGTCTCGTGGGCTCGGAGATGTGTATAAGAGACAGGTATCATTCAGTATAAAATTATTATTGCTTTTATCAATTAATTGCACCAAGTAACTCGTTGCACTAAAAATTTCTTGCCAAGAAAGCGTCAACGAGCTATCGCCATACATCTCATTATTAACAGGGAAACTAAGCAGAACAGAACTTTGGCTGATGTCAGAAACACTGTCAATTGTAAAAGATCGTACTATATAATTGGTGGAGTATTCATTGTTAACAGCTCTTAGACTCCATTCATATTGCCCAGGGCTAAAATTGTAAGTAAATCGATTGTCTGTCACAAAAGTATCTAATACAAAACTTAGAACATTGTCGAACTTCCCTCTAACAACTTCCAATTCATATGCATCAGCACCTTCTAAGAAATTCCAAAAGAAGTTAACCGAGGTTGAATTTGGAGTAAATTGATCTGGCGGACTTAAAACCGTTACTTCTTGATTGGTAATGTCTTTTTCTATTATATCTTCACAACCAAATGAAAATAAGACAATTATTAGCAAAACAACATAATTTTTCATAATCAGACGTTTATTGATTGAATGTATAAGGTTAAAAACAATGTTCTTTTCCCTGTTCTTCTTGATTCTTCTATTTTAAAATGTGAGGAAGAAATCTTACCCGAAGTATTCTCCTTTTCAAACTCATGCATTAGGCTTAGCAATTCTTTATAATTGCCCTCCAATACTATTGGAGATGTAGTTAATTCAAAATTCTCTTTCTCCTGAATAAAATACTCAGGGAAACTCTTCAATTTCACATTGTGCTTAATACTTAGCTCCGTAATTTCAGAAAGCAAAGATTCACGCATGGTTAAAACACTTGAATAAAGCAATTTTGAATTCCCTTGAATCTGATTTAATTCATTTTCTAACCTTGCTATCTGCTTGGGAGCTTGCTCTACCATTGTCAGTTTTTGCTGTAAATTTTCAATCTTACTTTTTAAGCCCAGAGTCTCTTTTATTGCCAAGTTCCACGACAATAAAATCAGCAAAACTGCGCCAATAATTAGAATAATATTTTTCTTGCGAAATGTCATTTTACTAGTATCTGTAAGTTGAATTTAGAACTCTTCTTACGTTCTTGTTTTTGGAAGCCTTTTATATTGATTGATTGCACCCATTCCTCCTTTTTCAGAGACGCTATCCACTCATTTAAAATTGAACTATTATTCGTAATTCCTTTCAAATCAATGGTCTTAATGTTAAACTCAATATCTTCTCCTCGTTCTATTTTATTCTTTGGCGGATTAACATTTAGTTCATTCCAAGAAAGCCCATCTGGTTTACTAACCGCTAATCGGTCTGCATAATATGCATTATTTGAAGCAGAAATAAGATCTGTTTTTGCAAAAAATTGCTCCTTGTTCTTTTTCTCAGATTCTAATTGCTTTAAGCGATCTAGTTGACTTTGGTTCAATTCAAGTTTTTGACTTAATTGAGCGAAAGTTTTGGAATAATCCTGAAAAGCAAAAAAGTTAATCAGCAATACAAGCAAGAAGAATCCTAATGAAAACTTAAGGCCAAAAGAAAATATTTTTTTTTGTTTAAACTCTTCTTGCTCAAACTCTAAATCTGTTGTTTGCAGCTTTAATTTCCCGCTTTCAGTAAAATGACAAAAAGCACATGCATACGCAAGCACTACATTTGAACTCAGCACTTCATCGCCCAATCTTATTTGAGTTTCTGTTTTCTCTGATGGAATAATTTGCACTAAGCTACCTTCTCTGAAAATTAGCTGATTCGAATCTATTACCACAACTTGTTTGTGAAACAAACTTTCAATGGTGTTTAAAGCAGTGTATCCTAATTGTATGTGAAAAACGCTTAACCCTAACTCTTTTAACGGATTTAGGAATTGATCCAACACGTTTTTTCTAGAAAAATGAACCCAGAATTCATTTTCTGAAATAGCTTCACTGTAAAAGCAGAACTCATCAACTTTGGCATTAGGTAATGCCAATCTCAGCAACTCACTTTCATTGTCTCCCTTAGAGCTAGTAACTTTCTTGCTTAATACGCCTTTCCCCTTAAAATTTAAATAAACAGGACAGTTTTTAGAAAAATCTAAGGCTAACAACTTCTCAATGCTCCCTCCTTTCTGTTGTTGAACTATAACGACCTCGCCTTTGGTTAATTTCAGTTCAACCGACGTGAATTTAATACCCCCAGTAGCGTCGAAATAAATATCAATACCATACGCGGTATTTCCATTAATAAGCGATATGAACTTGTCTTTAAGCACTAGTATAAAACTGTTGGTTTAATGAAAATATTCAGTTGCGAACCACCTTTTGAGTTCGTTCGATTACCAAACAACCACTTAATAACAGGAATTCGAGCCAAAAGGGGAAGACCTGAACCGGAGTTATTTGTAGATTTTTCCTCTAAACCACCTAGCAAAATAATCTCTCCATCTTTCACCCGTAGCATAGAAGTAAAACTCCTTGTTACTTTTCCTGGGGGAGCGTTTTCAGAAATACGTTCTGTAAAATCACTTTGTTCAACCTCTATTTCCAACGTTATTTGGTCATTCCCGCTCACAAAAGGTTTAATTTTTACAGACAGGTCAGCATTAACAGCAACATATGTTCTGTTGTTTTGTGTTTGAGGATTAATTGACCCTTGAAAGATACTTTGTTCGTTTATATAATACTCTGTGTTGCCAATTTTAAGAGTGGCTTCATGCCCATTTAATGTAGCAAGTTTAGGAGTTGATCTTACCTTTAAAACCCCATCGGTTTCCAGAGCTTTAACGCTGACATAAAAATTTGGAGTAACCTTTCCTAAATTAATTGTGCTGCCTTTACTGATATTACCTAAAACGTTATTTAACGATGTTGTACTAAAGTTAAATTGTGCTTCGGGAACAATTTGGCCAGTAGTTGGACCTGAGGGTTCGGTTCCTAAACCAGCAGTAATACCGGTAGAAACTGTTCTGTTTTTTCTGTAATCAACAATGATAACTTCTATAGCAATTACAGGAACTACTTGATCTATTTTCTCTAAAAAATAAATTAACTCTTTGGTTTGAGGTACTGAACCGCTTATAACTCTGTCTCTTATACACATCTCCGAGCCCACGAGACAGGCAGAAATCT
>CAJXRL010000289.1 GCA_913059105.1 uncultured Flavobacteriales bacterium | reverse complement strand
CATTAAATGTTTCTGAATCAAAAACAGATTTCACTGCTAAAGGAGAAATATTGCAATTCGAAGGATTTTTAAAAGTATATCTGGAAGGCAATGATGATGAAGAAGAAGATAATGATCAAGATGGAATGTTGCCGGCTATGACGATTGGTGATGGAGTGAACATGCATGAAATTGTTGCAACACAGCGTTTCACGAAGCACCCAGCTCGATACCAAGAAGCTAGTTTAGTAAAGAAATTGGAAGAATTAGGAATTGGACGACCGTCTACATATGCTCCAACTATTTCAACTATCCAAAAAAGAGGATATGTAGTTAAAGAAGAAAGAGAAGGAAAGGAACGTCAGTACGAAGTGCTGACATTAGATGATAAAGGAATACAAGAAAGTACTCAGACAGAACGAACAGGAGCGGAGAAGAATAAACTATTTCCTACTGATACAGGAATTGTCGTAACTGATTTTTTATCGGCAAATTTTAAAACTATTATGGATTATAGTTTTACTGCCGATGTTGAAAAACAATTCGATGATATTGCTGATGGACAGTTGAAGTGGAATAAGATGATTGAGACCTTTTATACTCCATTCCATAAAAATGTTGAGCATACATTGGAACATGCTGATAGAGCAAAAGGGGAACGACTTTTAGGAGAGGATCCAGAAAGTGGAAAGCCTGTTTATGCAAGAATTGGAAGATATGGAGCAATGGTTCAAATTGGACATGTTGATGATGAGGAAAAGCCAAAATTTGCTTCCCTATTGAAAGATCAAAGCATTGAAACTATTTCGTATGACCAGGCAATGGAATTGTTCAAACTACCAAGAGAGGTAGGAACTTATGAAGAGAAATTGGTTACTGCCGCAATCGGAAGATTTGGGCCTTACCTAAAATGGAACAGTTTGTTTATTTCATTGAAGAAAACTGAAGGAGATGACCCTTTTACTGTCGATATGGACAGAGCTGCAGTATTAATTGAGGTTAAAAAAGAAACTGAGGCAAACAAGTATATAAAAGTATTCGAAGAGGATAAAGACATTCAAGTGTTGAATGGTCGTTGGGGACCATACATTAAGTTTGGTAAGAAGAATATAAAAATTCCAAAAGATGTAGTGCCTGAGAATTTAACTCTTGAGGAATGTAAAAAAATTGCGGCAGCAGCACCTGCGAAGAAAAAAGTTGTTAGAAGAGCAAAAAAGAAATAGTTATGTCACTTTTTGATTACTTCGAAAAGGTCGACACAGATAAAATCGAAGGGTTTCATCTGTTAAGTCAAGGGCAAATAGGGAATCAAATAGACCTTAACCCTAATTCTATTGAAGAGTATGATTTAGTATTTTTTGATATTGAAGAAGAAAGAGGAAGCATACGCAACATAGGTTGTTCTAAAGGAGCAAATCAAGTTAGAAGTTATTTCTATCAGCTATATCAGGGGTTAAGCCCTTTAAAAATGGCTGATTTTGGCACCATTCGTCAAGGTGAAAGTGTCACAGATACTTATTTTGCGGTAACGGATGCCATTTCTCAATTGTTACGAAAAAATGTAATCCCAATTTTTCTAGGAGGTTCTCAAGATTTGGTTTATGCTAACTATTTGGCCTATACCAAAGAAGAACAAACTGTAAATCTTGTGAGTATAGATTCAAAATTTGCCTTCGGTAAGACGGATGAGCCAATTCACGATTTAAATTATTTCTCAAAGATTATCATTCATCAACCAAATGTATTGTTCAATTATTCTAATTTAGGGTATCAAAGCTATCTAATTGATCAAGCTGAGTTACACTTGCTTGAAGACTTGTTTTTTGATAGTCATAGACTGGGAGAGTTGAAGGCGGATATTAGAGTTGCAGAACCAATTATTAGGAATGCAGATTTTATAAGCTTTAGCATGAGCGCTGTGGCTCAGCCATATGCCCCTGCAAATAAAGTGACATCAGCAAATGGGTTAAATGGTGAACAAGCTTGTCAACTTAGCCGATATGCAGGGATGGGTGATAAGTTGAGTTCGTTTGGGATTTATGATTTCAACCCTACAATTTTTGATAATGGTCAAACGGCGAATCTTATTGCACAAATGATATGGTACTTTATAGATGGGTACTATAATCGTAAAGGCGATTTCCCTGCATGCAATAAAAGAGAATATGTAAAATATACGGTTAACCTTGAAGAGGGTGAACGAGAGTTGGTGTTTTATAAAAGCCCAAAATCGGACAGGTGGTGGATGAATGTTCCTTATCATTCAAGTTTTATGAAAAAGTACGAACGCCACTTAATGTTACCTTGTGATTACAACGATTACGTGACAGCAACTAAAAATGAAATTCCGGAAAGATGGTTTCAAACTTTTCAGAAACTAAAATAGGTAGTTCTTAACAACCTAGTTTAATAAATTCATTAAAAAAGCAATGCTCTGAACCAAAAATTGGGTACCTTAGGCGACTAAAACTAACCCATTTTAAGGACAAATTCATAAAATCACCCTATGAAGAAGATTTTTATTGCTGTTGTGTGTGTGTTTACTGTGTTTGAGATGAGCGCGCAGCAAGACCCTCAATTTACACAAAACATGTTCAATAGACTTGCCGTAAACCCAGCGTTTGCTGGTGCGAAAGAGTCGTTTTGTGCTACTATAATTTCAAGAGAACAATGGCTTGGTTTCGAGGGGAATCCAAAGACTAATTTATTGAGCCTCGATTATGGAACAAACATCTTAACAAAGCATAAAGTTGGTGTCGGTCTTACAGTTATTCAAGATGAAATAGGGCCAATTCAATCTTTAAATGCCAAGCTGGCATTAGCTTATCACAAAAGGATATACCAAGGTGTCCTTTCAGGGGGTATTGAAATAGGAATATACAATCAATCCATATCGGGTGATTGGAGAACTTCTGAAGGAGCATTTGATGGAACAGAAGACCCTAAAATTCCAAATTCTCAAGCAGGTGCAACCGTTTTGGATGTAGGTGTTGGTTTATATTATTATCGTAAAAATATGTACGTTGGGTTATCTTCTACTCATCTTGAGCAATCTGTAATTTCAGATGACTTAGAAGATTTGTCCTCTTTGACCTTCAAAAAAGCTAGACATTATTATGTCTGTCTCTTATACACATCTCCGAGCCCACGAGACAGGCAGAAATCTC
>CAJXRL010000288.1 GCA_913059105.1 uncultured Flavobacteriales bacterium | reverse complement strand
CGAGATTTCTGCCTGTCTCGTGGGCTCGGAGATGTGTATAAGAGACAGGTAATAGGTTTATTAGAACTAAAAGACCGAGGAGAACAAGATGACAAGTTGATCGCCATTTCTAGGAATAGTTCATTGATAGAAATTAATTCAATCCAAGAATTACAAAAAAACTATCCCGGAATAACTGAGATTATTGAAACGTGGTTTATCAATTACAAAGGGAAAGGAAAAATGGTAAGCGCAGGATACAAGGACAAAAAGGCGGCTCAAGAGATATATTCAATCGCAAAACAGTCATTTGAAGAATAAATCTCTGACAAAATTCGATTTTCGCTGTTAATATTCGCTTAACGTTTATTTAATAACATTATCTTTGGGCTCTTAATTTTTACAGATGGAAAACAAGTGGAATCTCTTTGAAAAATTTCTCATCACTGAGAATAGCAACATCTCTTTAATGGACTTTGTAATTAGTTCTGGGATTATAATAATTCTATGTTGGTTGTTGGGAATGACGTATCAAAAAGTAGCTAAAAGTTTGTCAAACAGAAAAGACTTCTCCGCCAACTTCATGATTCTTGCATTCACAACGATGCTTATTATCACAATTGTAAAATCTTCTCTTGCTCTTTCATTAGGATTAGTCGGAGCTCTTTCAATTGTGCGTTTCAGAGCTGCAATTAAAGAGCCGGAAGAATTGGCATTCATTTTCTTTTCTATCTCTATAGGACTAGGTTTAGGTGCCAATCAAATCCCGATTGTGCTTACAGCCTTTGGAGTATTTATGGCAATTCTGTGGAGTAGGTTTTTGATTCAGGGAAAAAATGAAAACCAAAATATTTTTGTCAGTATTAATTCAAATCAAGATAAAGTGGAGCTAAACGTTATAAGAGAGTTAATGTCAAAACATTTTAGCCAGCCTTTATTGAAACGTTTTGATCAAGTGGATGGCGCTTCAGAAATAGCTTACGTTGCCAATATTCAAAAAAGCAACAATTTAGAATTATTCAGAAATGAATTACTTGCAGTTTACCCCAACACTAATATTTCTTTCTTAGATAGCAAGGCATACTAATTATGTCAACTCCTGCGAATTATACTTTGTTGGAAACCGCCCGGTTCGAGCGGAAATTTGTTTTAGAGAACAGCAGTCTTGCTTACGCGAAAATGCTGGTCAAAACTAGTGTTGGAATATTTTCTCCTGTTTACCAAAAGAGGAGAGTCAACAACATTTATTTCGATACTCCAAATCTAACTAGTTACTATGAAAACCACTTTGGCAAAAGTGAAAGAACAAAAATTAGAGTGCGTTGGTATGGAGAGACCTTTGGCGCAATTAAAGAACCTATTTTAGAGATTAAGCTAAAATTTGGTGCAGCAGGTAAGAAAAAATCATATCCATTAGAATCCTTCCATTTAAAGGAAGGATTCTCTCGCCAAGATTGGAATAAAGTCTTCCTCGCTTCTGAACTGCCTGAAATGGTGAGAGCAGAACTCACAAGGAACGTTCCCACTCTTCTTAACCATTACGAAAGAGAATATTTTCAATCATTCGACAAGGATTTTCGCTTCACAGTAGATTTCAATTTAAAATTCTTCAATGTTAAATCTTTAACGAGTTCATTTTTGGAAAAATCACTTCCTGAGAATACGATTATTTTAGAATTAAAATACGATGTCAAAAACGACAAAACCGTCAAAAAAATTACAAACGCTCTTCCGGTTAGACTTGGTAAATTTTCAAAATACATTCGGGGAGTTGAAATTTTTAATCCGCACTTAGCAGTTTAGCTTTACAAATGAAACAACTTGCATTTTTTAGTGTTTTAGTTCTACTTTTAGTATCGTGCAATCAAATCATGGATGAGACACAGAGTACTTCCAAGTTTACTTGTTCCACAGAATGTGAAGGTTTTAAAGAAGGTGATAAGAAACATTATCACAATCTTGGCAGTTTTTTGGACTTAAAAGTAGCCTTGGGAGGAAAATTTTCAAACAAAGAATTCCACAGTGGCACTAAAAGTATTTTTGTATCTAAAAAGACTCCTTACGCTTTTACTGTAAAATTGGATGACGTTAAGCTTAATGAGTATTATAGAATGAGTATTTGGAGGAAAGACAAATCTAAAAAATCTAGTCTAATTGTGGAAGGGGACGTTCCCTCCATTTTTTACAAAACCGATATAGTAGGGTCAATAAAGGGAAAAGTAAACGGATGGGAGAAACTCGAAATAGAATTTGAGGTTCCTCCACATATAAAGAAATTAAAAGTCTATGGATGGATTGCAAAAGGCACTGAAGCCTATTTTGACGATTTAACCATTGAGAAGATTCCAGAAAAGAAGTATTATGATTACAAAAGAGAAGATGCAATTAACCTTTATTTCAGCGACAACAATTTAAATAAGTTTAACAAAGCCCGAACAAACGCTTTTGCAGAGGGAGTCCACTTTAGCGATGGCACGTGGAATAAAGGTATATTTTCATGCACAGATGGTCCTATTCCGATAAAAGCAAGGTTTAAAGGAGATTGGTTGGATCACTTAGAGGGCCAAAAATGGTCTTTCCGTATAAAAACAAGAAAAGAAAGCACTTACAATCGGATGAAGGAATTTTCTGTTCAAACCCCTGAGAGTAGGAATTTTTTGCATGAATATGTTTCTCATCAGCTATGTTTCCACGAAGGCTTACTAACCCCACGTTACGAATTCGCTCCGCTTTATTTGAACCAAAAAAGCAGAGGTATTTATGCAATAGAAGAGCACTTTGCAAAGCAAATGATTGAATATAATTTAAGACGAGAGGGTCCAATTTTAAAGTTCGATGAAGATCCTATGTGGAGAAACATGGCTCAGCATAAAGGAATAAGCCCAGTGAAAGGATGGCAAGTATTCCCCAATTTCGAAACCAGCAGGATCATGGCTTTTGGGTCTTCTCAATTAACAGAAGACCCTTCCTTCAAATCAAAATTCTTAATTGGGCAAAGCTTACTACAACAATATCGAGAAAGATCTGCTCCGGTAGATGAATTATTTGAAATTGACAAACTCTCGAAGTACCTTGCACTTCTTGATTTACATGGTGGTAAACATGGCGCTATTTGGCATAACTTGAGGTTCTATTACAACCCTATAAGTTGCAGACCTGTCTCTTATACACATCTCCGAGCCCACGAGACAGGCAGAAATCTCG
>CAJXRL010000287.1 GCA_913059105.1 uncultured Flavobacteriales bacterium | reverse complement strand
TACACAGAGTAGATCGTCGGCAGCGTCAGATGTGTATAAGAGACAGGATTATTACCATGCATTGAAGCAGTCTATTAATCAACTTTCTGAGAACGGTAAAAAGCTTTGGATTCCCGAAAGCAATAATTACCGCTATGGTAGAAATGTTACCTTGCAAAAAGGAGATCGATTTGATGTAAGAACCAACGGAGTCTTTCTGCCAGCTTTTATCATCTCGAAACATAAGAAGTTATACAACGCACATACAAGGCTCAACAGCTTTGAGATTGAGGTAACTTTTACAAGTGAAGATCCTACAGGAATGAATCGAGACCGATTAGCATTGATAAAAAAGTGTGCAATATATAATCAGGAATATATACCTTATTTTGGAACACTATTATCTAGTTTAGCTACCCATTTTGTTTAGTTAAATAAAACAGAAAAATTGGTTGTTTTTAAATCAAGATTTGAGATTTATTGAATTATCTAGAATCAAAATTACTGCTTAATTTTGACGTCTATAAAAATTGAAATAAAATGCATTGAATGGTAGGATATAACTACTTTAGAGGCAGAAAACAAACAAACACATGTGGTTAATACTTCACTAAAGTTTGATTAAATGATGAAGGCCGAAACTAAGCACTCTTATTAGCTTAAAGCATTATTATCTATAAAATACGTTATTCGAAATAGAACCTGTAAAGTGAAGCATCAGTTTCCAAAAAAAGAAAGGCAGAATGAAATTAAAATTTGCAATAATAGGTTGTGGTCGGATTGGGAAGAGACATGCGGAACACATTAGAAATAATGGAGAACTAATTGCCGTCTGTGATACAATAGAAGAACGTGCAGATGAATTAGCCAATGAGAATTCGTGTAATAAATATTATTCGATAGAAGCACTTTTAGAAAGTGAAAAAAGTATTGATGTAGTGGCAGTTTGTTCACCGAACGGATTACATTGTGGTCACACGATAAAATCTCTCCGAAAAGGGGTTCATGTATTATGTGAAAAACCGATGGCTTTAAATTCTTTCGATTGTGGAGAGATGATCAAGGAAGCAGAAAAAGCAAACAAGAGGCTGTTTATCGTAAAGCAAAATAGATTTAATCCTCCAGTGGCAGAATTAAAAAAATTAATAGATAGGGAAGTGCTAGGGAAAATCCTTAGTATACAACTAAGTTGTTTTTGGAATCGAAACGAGAACTATTATAATAATAGTTGGAAAGGGACAAAAAAGTTAGACGGAGGAACATTATTTACTCAGTTTAGCCATTTTGTTGATTTGTTATATTGGCTTATTGGAGACGTGAAGGAAGTTGAATCTTTTGGAGCTAATTTGCAACATCAGGACATCATTGAATTTGAAGATACTGGTGTTATCTGTATGAAATTTAAGAATGGAGCACTGGGAACTATCAACTACACAGTGAACAGCTTTGAAAAAAATATGGAAGGCTCTTTGACTGTTTTTGGATCAAAGGGAACAGTTAAGATAGGAGGACAGTATCTCAATGAATTAGAGTACCAAAATATCGAAAATTTTGAGATTTCAGGACTTCCAGAAGGAAATCCTGCAAATAGTTACGGGCAATACCAAGGAAGTATGTCAAACCATGATAAGGTTTATGAAAACGTTGTGGACGTATTGCAAAACGAAGGTTCTATTGCAACAAATGGTTTTGAAGGCTTAAAAACGGTTGAGATAATAGAAAAAATATATGAAGGATTTGGAAGGAGCTAAACTACTTCAAGTTGGTATAAAGGATTGTTCTTTTGGTGAAGGTTGTACAATTGTTGAACCAGTAAACCTTTACGGTGCAACTTTTGGAGCAAATACTTTTGTTGGCCCTTTTGTTGAAGTTCAGAAGAACGTTACCATAGGAAGTAGATGTAAAGTGCAGTCACATAGTTTTATATGTGAATTTGTAACTGTCGGAGATGATTGTTTTATTGGTCATGGAGCCATGTTTATCAACGATCTTTTTCAAGAAGGAGGGCCTGCGAATGGAGATAAGTCGAAGTGGAAAAGCACTAAGATTGGTCATCACGTTTCCATTGGCTCTAATGTTACTATGTTGCCTGTAATTGTATGCGATCATGTTGTAATTGGAGCAGGAGCAGTTGTTACAAAAGACATTACTAAAAAAGGAATTTATGCAGGGAACCCTGCTAAACTAATAAGAGAGTTGTAGAATATGCAGTTTGTTGATTTACATAAATACCATGAGTCCATTAGCGATCAAATTGATACTGTTATTAAAGATGTTATAGCAGAATCAGCATTTATTGGCTCTAATGGAAATCGCTTTGTAAAAGAATTTGAACATAAATTTTCAGAATTCATTGGCGTTTCGAACTGTATTGCATGTGCTAATGGGACGGATGCGATTGAAATTGCGTTGGTTGCTTTAGGAATTGGGTCAGGAGACGAAGTATTAGTGCCCGCTTTAAGTTGGTATTCGACCGCCGAGGCTGTAGCAAGTATTGGAGCGATTCCTGTATTTGTGGATGTAAATGTTGGCGATTGCAACATGGACGCAACTAAGATAAAGTCATTAATTACGAATAATACCAAAGCAATTATTCCCGTGCATCTTTATGGTAACCCAGCTGATATGAACACCATAATGAACATAGCAGAATCTCATAAACTATTTGTTTTAGAAGACTGTGCTCAGGCTCATGGAGCAATGATTGGAGGAAAAACAGTTGGAAGTTTCGGAGATGCTTCTACATTTAGTTTCTATCCTGGGAAAAACCTTGGTGCTTTTGGTGATGCAGGAGCTATGTTATTTAAAAATGCCGAAATAGCAAAGGTTGCACGACAAATTCGGAACCATGGTCAAGAGGAAAAGCACACGCACATTCGATTAGGGCGAAATTCTAGAATGGATGGCCTGCATGCAGGAATTATTTCATTGAAACTAGATGGGTTGAATGAACAAAATGAGAAGAGAATTGAAGTTGCCAAACGATACAATGAGCTATTGAACCCAAGTATAGTAAAACCAATCTTTAAAGAAGGGATAAAATCGGTATTTCACCTTTATGTAATTCAAGTGAATGATAGAGAAGGCTTAGTTGCTAAATTCAAGTCCAAAGGAATTCCTTTTGGAATACATTACCCGAAACCACTTCCTCATTTAGCTCCTTTTAATATTGATGGCGGTTATGAAGTCGCAAACTGTCTCTTATACACATCTGACGCTG
>CAJXRL010000286.1 GCA_913059105.1 uncultured Flavobacteriales bacterium | reverse complement strand
TCGTCGGCAGCGTCAGATGTGTATAAGAGACAGGTATTGTCTAATTCCAAAAGAAGGTAAGTTTAGTGCAGACGAAGCGGTTGATAGCCTAGATGTTTCGATTTTAACAAACCATCTCCTATGCCCGGTTTTAGGAATTAGTGACTTAAAAACAGACAAGCGAATATATTTCAAAGGTGGATTAGAAGGTATAAAATCTTTGAAAGCTGAAGTTGACAGCGGTAAGGCAAAAGTGGCTTTTGTTCATTACCCCGTAAGTATGAAGAAATTAAAAACTATCTCAGATGCGAATCAAATCATGCCCCCAAAAAGCACATGGATTGAACCAAAACTAAGAAGTGGATTGACTGTTTACTCGACAAAATAGAATACATGAGTATTGCTAAAAATCTGAAAGAAATTAAAGCCAACTTAAAAGAGGGTGTCGAATTAGTTGCCGTATCTAAAACAAAACCATCTGCATATATTAAAGAAGCTTATGCCGAAGGACAACGTATTTTTGGAGAGAACCGCCCACAAGAACTAAAAGCTAAAGCGGAAGAGTTGCCAAAAGATATTGAATGGCATATGATTGGGCACTTACAAAGTAAAAAAACGAAATACATAGCGCCTTTTGTTTCTTTAATTCATTCAGTTGACAAACTAAGTTTATTGCAAGAAATTGATAAAAGAGCGGCTCAGAATGATAGAGTTATTGACGTTTTATTGCAAATTTACATCGCTAAAGAAGAAAGTAAGTTTGGCATGGATGAAGAAGAGGTGATTGAACTTTTGAATTCGGAAGATTTTAAATCACTCAAGAATGTTAGGGTCGTTGGCCTTATGGGAATGGCTACCAACACTGATAAAGAAGATGTAATTCGAAATGAATTTAAAGGACTGAAAACATTCTTCGATTCAATTAAAAACTTGTCCATTTCGACTCCGCTAAATATGACAAATTTTAACACACTTAGCATGGGAATGAGTGGCGACTTTAAAATTGCCATGGAAGAAGGATCAAACCTAGTAAGAATAGGGAGTTCAATTTTTGGCTCGAGAGGCTAAAAGAAAAGTTAATAAATTTGATTACATTTAACCTCTCAAAACTAAGATGTTATGAACAAAAGAACTACTTTATTTTTTACTTTTCTATCTATTTTCTCTTTTTACAGCCCAGCCCAATCTACTTTAATCCTACAACCAGGACCGAATGCAGGTAAAGACGCAATTATTAATGAGTTGAGCAGTCAAAGAAATGTTAATTATGCCTCTAACGTTCAATTAGCAGCCCATTCGGGAACTAATAGTGGAATCCCATTCATTGTGAGAGGTTTATTCCATTTTGACCTTACTGCTATTCCACAAGGAATGCAAATTGACAGTGCTTATCTTTCATTGTATTCTGTTGATGCAAATTATGGGCTTTTTTTTCATAGAAATACCGGAGGACCTAATAATGCTTTGGTAAAAAGAGTAACATCTCCTTGGTCTGAAGCAACTGTAACTTGGAACAATGCACCATTAACAACCTCAACGAATCAAGTTACATTAGCTCCTTCGACAAGTCAAATGCAAGATTATCTTAACACAAATGTAACTTCAGTAATTCAGGATATTTATTCAAGCCCAACAAATTATGGTATGCAAATCTTGCAGCAAATTGAAAGTGGATTTAGATCTTTAATTTTTTTCTCAAGTGATGCTACAGATAGTTTAAAACGCCCTAAACTTGTTGTTCACTATTCGTCAATTAGTACTTCCATAGATGATGTAAGAGTTAATAACAGCGAGTTCAATGTATTTCCAAACCCAACAAATGGCATTTCCTACATTGAATTTAATAATCAGCCTAACTTGAATTTATCGATAATTGATGTAACAGGAAAAGAAGTGGCTTCTATTTCAAACTACAAAAATTTAGAGCAAATTGATTTGAGTAATTATGCAAAAGGTATTTATTTCATCAGAGCTACCAATGGAAGTTATACTGCTTCTAAAAAGCTAATTATCACGAATTAATTACAACTGAGACCGTCTCAATGGCAAAAAAACTAGTTAACGCATGGCTTCCTCATGGTTTAGCATTGAAAGCGTATTGGGAAGGCAATAAAAAAGCTGCCATAGACATTCACATGGATGATAATTCAATCACATCTATGCCAATCGAAATTTATTTTCGAACAAAAGAAGAACTGCCAGAATTGGAAAAAATTGCGCTTACACTTTGTGAAGGCTCAATTTTAGACGTTGGGGCAGGTGCCGGAGCCCACAGTCTACTTCTTCAAGAAAAACACCAAGTTATGGCGTTAGATATTTCTTCAGAAGGTGTTGAGATTATGAAAACTCTTGGAGTAGAACAATCAGTTTGTGAGGACTTCTTAAAGTACAAGTCTCCCGAGAAATTCGACACTTTATTATTTTTAATGAATGGCATTGGCGTGGCAGGAAATTTAGAAGGATTAGAGCATTATTTACTTCAGGCACATTTGTTAACGACGGAAAATGGGCAGATTATTTTAGATTCCTCTGATTTAAGAAATGGGCTAACTGAACTTGATTTTGACAATGAATATTTTGGAATTTTTAACTATCAATTGAGCTTTGAAGAAACAATGGGCGAGAAATATCAATGGCTATATATCGATCAAAATTTATTAGAAGAGATTGCTGAAAAATGCAGTTGGAAATCTGAAATAATTTACGAGCAAGAGGATGGTAGTTATTTAGCAAGATTGAAAAAAGCGTAAATTAACCTACATCGTAAATTCCTTCAGAACGCTTTAATCTTGAAACAACTTAATTACTTTTGCAGGCAATATAAAAATCCATGAGTCAAAATTCAACTGTTATTAAAGAAATCATCGGTCATTTTAAATCTGACGATGCCAAGATTGTACTTGAAGCCATAAAAAAAAATAGAAAGGACGGAAATGCTATTAGTTTCAAAGCTCTATTGGAGCTGTTAAGAGACACAGACGAACCTACTGTTGAAGCTGCAATTATTGAATTTCTTTATGATTTAAAAGATGAAGAGAGTGTTGCGGTCCTAGCAAATGCAATTCAAGATGAAGATTTTTTATATTACCAAAGCTTCTTAGTCGCTACCTTTTGGCAATCTGCAATTGATGGGTCAGATTATTTAGACTTATTTGTTAAGATTGCGATAAAAGCTGTCTCTTATACACATCTGACGCTGCCGACGATCTACTCTGTGTAG
>CAJXRL010000285.1 GCA_913059105.1 uncultured Flavobacteriales bacterium | reverse complement strand
CGAGATTTCTGCCTGTCTCGTGGGCTCGGAGATGTGTATAAGAGACAGAATTTATGCTTGCTTGCGAAGTTCGGTTTTTTGAATTATATATTGCCTTATAGATCTCCTCCTGAATTCGAGTTCGTATGTTCAATGACAATAATTTTCGGTTGGTAGCGTCAGGATAAATACGGTTACTCAGAAAAATGTACACTACCTCTTCTTCCGGATCGGCCCAAGCCAAAGTTCCAGTAAAGCCCGAATGCCCAAAACTATTCATTGAAACACAATCGCATGTAGGACCAGGATTTCCATGAAATTGAGGTTTATCAAAACCTGCTGCTCTTCTATTTTCTTCTCCATCCATAGGTATGCTGTCTGCACAAAACTGACATTTAGCATATGCAGTAACCACCCCAGGCTGCAAATAGCGTTCACCTGAAAACATTCCATCATCTAAATACATTTGCATTAATTTCCCTAAATCGTTCGCCGTTGAGAACAAACCTGCATGCCCTCCAACTCCTCCTAACATAGCTGCTCCGGGATCATGTACATCTCCATGAATTAGTTCTTGTCTGAAATATTTATCTCTTTCCGTTGGAATAATCGCAGATAGAGGGAAAGCATAACTTGGTTTAAAAGCAGTCCTACTCATACCCAAAGGCTCGTAAAATTTAGCTGCATTATATTCGTTAATAGGTTGCTTCGTTATTTTCTCAACGATCTCTTTCATAAAATAATAACCAACATCGCTGTATTTATATACTTTCTTCTCTTTTACCTTAGCACGATTTAGTATTCTAGAAAAAATGGTGTCTTTGTAGCTTGACTTTATAAACAAATTTGCTGTGACCCGAGTAGAATAAATGGCACTAGAATCTTTAGAATAAAACTCCGGCTTCGGCTGACCTTTAGTTACAGTTTTGTTGTAAAAAGGAATCCAAGCAGCTAAGCCCGCTTGATGCGACAAAATATCTCTAAAAATCAAATTCTCATACGGTGTCCCTTTTGTCATCTTTAGGTGCTTTCCTAAGTTATCATCTAACGAGAGTTTTCCTTGTCCTTCTAGATCCATGAGAGCTAACAAGGTAGAAGTGATCTTTGTAACGGAGGCAATGTCATACAAATCGGTATTTAGCACTTTTTGAGAACCTTCATAGGTATGTTTACCGTAACTTTTATGAAAAATCACTTTCCCAGCTTTCGCAATGTATACTTGTGCGCCGGGAAAAGCTCTTTCTCTAATTCCTTCTTGAACAATAGTATCAATGCTCGCTAAATCTTCTGTTCGCAACCCAAGCTCTTCGGGGCTAGTATATTTCATTCGAAAAGCATCGGCTGTCTCCAACCCCATTCCTGCTTTCATTCTACTTGAAACCGAAACCGGTAATTTGCCGTTTGCTTTTACACCTCCAAAAAACAATTGAGCCGTTACATTTTGTGCCACTTCAGAATTTTGATAGGCTACCACCAAAACATCAGTAAACTCTGAGGCCAAAAAATTTTGTAAGCAGTAAGCATTTCCAAATAGTGCAATACTCACCTTCTTTTTTAATCTCAGAATATTCAAGAAATTCTTAAACTCAGTATTTACCTTCGCTTTTATCCAAGGATGTTTGTTTGATTTATGAACACTCACGATTACCTCATCATAGGTCAATAATGTATCCATCAAGCTTTTTTGAGCAGAGACTGGCAAGCTAGTAAAGTTCATTCGATCCACCTTGGCGTATAAATTCAAACCGTCTTGAAAAGTAGCAAATTCGACACCTTTATCAGTGAATGCCAACGATACAATTCGCTTTTTTGCCAACTTTTTAAACGGGATTCTATTGTCTTTATTTCGAACCACTGTTAAACTAGCTTCTGAAAGCTGTTGGTTTAAATAATCATATTTCGGCTGGTTCAAATCACGGTACAAATCTTTCAATATCACTGAATCTCCATGCTGAATTTTCAACCACTCTTTTGCCTTTAAAACCTTTTTAACTGAATTGTCTATTGAAGATTGCAAAAGTCTTCCATCTGCCAATGCTGTTTTAATTAATTCGATTGCTTTCGGTACATCTTGGGAAAGTAGCAAAACATCATTTCCTGCTATTAAGGCCTGTAAATCGATCTCTTCGGATGTTTGATATTTAGCAACACCTCCCATGTTCAAACCATCTGTAAATATCAACCCGTCAAAGCCCAATTGTTGTTGTAATAACGTATCAACTATTTCTTTAGTAAGCGAAGATGCCTTTTTCTCTGCAGTTAACTTTGGCAAATACAAATGAGCAGTCATCATACTGCCTATTCCACTTTTTATGATTTCTTTGAAAGGATACAATTCAATCGAATCCATTCTTGCCATGTCGTGACTCACAACTGGTAAGGTTTTGTGAGAATCTTTGTCTGTATCGCCGTGCCCTGGAAAATGTTTAGCATTTGCCAATAACCCACCTGCTTGCATTCCCCTCATGTACGCAATACCTTTTTTTGCAACATTGTATTTATCTTCTCCAAAAGAACGAGCAAAAATCACGGGGTTTTTCGGATTGTTGTTTACATCTACTACTGGTGCAAAATTCACATGTACACCTAATCTCCTAAATTGCTCTGCTACTTGCAAGCCCATTTCATAAATCAAGCTGTCGTTTTGAATCGCTCCTAATGTCATTTGCCATGGATATTTCACCGTGCTATCCAAGCGCATGGAAAGTCCCCATTCACCATCAATAGCAATCATCAATGGAATTTTTGTTGCCTTTTGATATTCATTTGTCAGCACTGCTTGACGAACAGGCCCTCCTTGAAAAAAGGTTAAGCCGCCAATGTGATGCTTTTTAATTAATTCCAAAACCTCTTTTTTATGTGCGGCTCCTAAGTTAGAATAAGCCGCTACGCTAAACAATTGTCCTATTTTTTCTTCTAGGCTTAAGGTTAGAAATAGACTATCCGCCCAAGGAGTTGCCATAGAATTGAATGGCGCCTTTTCAATTTGCTCGACTTCTTTTTGAACTTTGGCAACATCAACACCCAAGGAAACACTGACAACGAGAGCACTTAGGAATAAAAATAGAATTCTTTTCAACGATTTTAGGCTTATTAGGTTCAACTAATAAAGGTAGGTATACAAAACAGTGCCAGAAATTGAGTGTAGGCTACTTTTGAACAGTTCAGCGTCTGTCTCTTATACACATCTGACGCTGCCGACGATCTACTCTGTGTAGATC
>CAJXRL010000284.1 GCA_913059105.1 uncultured Flavobacteriales bacterium | reverse complement strand
ATCTACACAGAGTAGATCGTCGGCAGCGTCAGATGTGTATAAGAGACAGGAGTAGGAATAGTATTGAGTTCCTTCTATTTATTAATTACTGTTGGGTTAAAATTTTACGTAGATCAAGTTTTTACAGAGGCATTAAAAAACAAAAATTACAACTACGACCGATTTGACAGTCGACCTACACCATTAAATGCCGTATTGTGGACCTCTAATATTGAATTAGAGAATCATTTTTTGATTACTTATTATTCTATATTTGATACTCATCAAGACCTAACCTTTTTTGAATTTCCGAAGAATGAATTTTTGCTTAATCCATATCGGAATGATCCCGAAATTGAAAAACTAATTCAATTAACTAAAGGGTTTTATACCATTGAAAAAACAGAAGACGGAATTGCAATGAACGATTTACGCTTTGGCTTAAGTGAAGGATTTGATCATGGTAGCGGAGATTTTGTTTTTACTTATCTGATATCGAAACTAAACGGAGAGTTAACAGTAGAACAAAAGAAACAGAGTTTTAAAGGAATGGATTCTGCCTTAGAGAAGCTCTGGAATAGGATAAAGGGTGTAAGCAAGACCACCGTTCATCATAATGATATGAGTTTACTCGATTGAATTTATGAATTTTAGCGGATTGATTTGATAGAATTTAGATGAGATTATTAGTTGTATTATTTTTACTCATGTGTAGTTCAAGTTTTGCGCAAGTTGAAGAACTAAAGAAATTGAACTTAAATATCAAAGCTTCTGAATCAAGTCCAAAGATTGATGGAGTTATAGATGATGATTTTTGGAGTGAAATTCCATTTGTTTCCGATTTTAAGCAATCAACACCGAGACCTGGTCAAAACCCATCCTATAAAACGGAAGTTAAACTAACTTATGACAATACAGCATTGTATGTGGCTGCTCGAATGTATGACAACCCAGATAGCATCAATGTCTTCCTAACGGAAAGGGATCAAATTGGAAATTCAGACTTTTTCTTCATTGCATTTAATACCTATCGTGATGGAATCAATGGAGAAGGTCTAGGAATATCTCCGTCTGGCGTTCAATTTGATACTAAATACTCAAATAATTCTGAAAGTTTGAGTTGGGACGTTGTATGGGAAACTGCTACAACTATTGATGAAAAAGGTTGGACGGCAGAATACAAGATACCCTGGTCTGCTTTGCGTTTCCCTGAAGTAGAGGAACAGTTTTGGGGAATTAATTTTGGGAGGGAAATTAGGAGGATACGAGAAAGATCGTATTGGAATTTTGTGAATCCAACAGTTGATGGGTTCTTAACACAAACGGGAACTTTAACTGGCATTAAAAACATAAAAGCTCCTGTTAGATTGTTTTTCTTTCCATACACATCGGCTTATATTGAGAATAATTCTTCAAATGGAAATTCATTTAGTAATTCACAAAACATTGGAATGGATGTGAAATACGGTATTAACGATGCATTTACAGTCGACATGACGTTAATTCCTGATTTTGGTCAAGCTAGGTTTGATAATCAAGTTTTAAACTTATCTCAGTTTGAAGTGCAATTTAACGAGAATAGACAATTTTTTACGGAAGGAGTAGAGTTGTTCAATAAAGCAGGCTTGTTTTATTCGAGAAGAATAGGCGGTAGGCCCTTTGATTTTGGAGAATCTTTTGACCAACTTAATGCATCAGAGCGATTTAAAAAGAATGCGAGTCAGAGTCAATTATTAAATGCCACGAAATTGTCGGGCAGGACAAAAAGTGGTTTGGGAATTGGAGTATTTAACGCCATAGAAGGGAACGAATTTGCAGAGATAGAAAATACAGATACCAAAGAAAAAAGAAAATTTCAAACCAACACTTTAACAAATTATAATGTTCTCGTTTTTGACCAAGTAATTCGAAATAATTCATTTGTAACCTTTACCAATACAAACGTAATGCGACAAGGGGAAAATAGAGATGCCAATGTAAGCCAGATTGACTTTCAATTAGCAGATAAGAAAAACAAATATGCAGTTAGCGCTGCAGGGGCCATAAGTAATCGTTTTGAAAATGATAACGTAATTACAGGGCAAAAAGCGGGAGTTGAAGTTGAAAAAATAAGTGGAAATTTAACGTACGGACTTTCTCATGAAATTATTACAGATCGGTTTAACCCAAATGATTTAGGTTTCCAAAATATCTTCAATACACAGGAAACTAACGGTTCTGTAAGAGTTCAAAATTACAAACCCAAAAAACATTTCAATTTTTGGAGGCACGATATTAATGTAAATTATTCGAGAATTTTCAAGCCAGATCATTTTGCCAATTTTGCAACTTCTTGGGAAACAGTATATGGTCTAAAGAGCTTTCATGCATTTGGTTTAAATGCAGGTGTAGAGCCTGTTGAAACGTTTGACTTTTTTGAAACAAGAACATTTGAACAGTATTACCAATACCCTCGTAATTTTTGGTTTGGGGGATTTCTATCAAGTGATTATAGCCGACCTTTTGCTGTGGATGTAAGATACCAAAATCGAGTTTTTGATGAGTCTGGAAGATTTAATACAAGATTATATGTTTCGCATAGAATTAGACCGAGCGATAAGCTATTCATTGTTTTGGATTTTACTCGAGAACAGAATGAAAATGAAATTGGATATGCAATCTCAGCAAATGGAAACTCTTCTAACAATTTACTAAATATGGGTAGAAGAGATTTAGATGTACATATTTCAGCAATAAGGACAAGTTACATTTTCAATAATAAAATGGCGCTTAATCTAAATTTACGTCATTATTGGTCCACAGCCACTTACGATAAGTTATATAGCCTTGAATCTGATGGAAGTTTATCAGAGATACTATACGATGAAGGCAAAAATGCTGTAGATGTAGTAAATGAGAATACAAGTTTTAATGCATTTAATATTGATCTAGGATTTAGATGGCGTTTTGCCCCTGGTAGTGATATTAATGTAGTTTGGAAGAATGTTATTGCTCAAAATGGAGACCCATTAGAGCGTAATTATTTTAAAGATGTTGAACAGACATTGGAATCTCCTCAAATTAATAATCTTTCTATTAAGGTGCTATATTTTATTGATTACTTAAGTTTGAAAAAGAAGAATCGTTAACTATTGCTCTTGAAATTAAGAAATTTGTTTTCTACCATAAAATATTGGCTCTGTCTCTTATACACATCTCCGAGCCCACGAGACAGGCAGAAATCTC
>CAJXRL010000283.1 GCA_913059105.1 uncultured Flavobacteriales bacterium | reverse complement strand
GAGATTTCTGCCTGTCTCGTGGGCTCGGAGATGTGTATAAGAGACAGCCATATGCTTCCACAGCAGAGTTAATGCTGATTATCTCCCAACCTTGATCTAACAAATCATTTACTCTTGAGTCAATTACTGCGTCGTTTGCAGCAATGTTTTGAAAACGAATACCTCCAATGTTGTAAAAGTTCAACAGCTTTGTTTCTTCGTATTCTTTCACTCTCAGTTCATCTCTTTTTGACCTGTTCCGCGAATTGTCATCTGCAGACATTACCTTGCTAAACTCCTTATAGTCTCGAGTACCCATAGAGTTAATAATTCTCGAACGACCTATTCCATTCGGAACGATTGACTCAATAACGGTTACTGTCTTAAATTCATATCCTTTCTCCGCAAGAGTAAAAGAATAGATAACAGCCATCATGCAAATGGCAGAGATGGAAATAGCGATGTAGTTTAATTTTTTCATAAGTATTATTTTTATAAAAGTAATAAACTCAGCACACATTGATGCACAGCAACGTGTGCTGAATTTATTTAATCCATTTTACTTAGCAACTTCACATCTCGGGTATTTTTCTGAACCGACACTGCCGCAAAAGTGGCAAGTACGTAGCACATACCAAAAAATCCTTTTTCGCTTAAGCTGATATCGGCATTCCGAAGCCCAATTAATAGCAATACAACTGAACATATTGCAGTGAACCAACTTATTCCATAATAGATATCTGTTACTTCAATACCTTCTACTCGATCTCTAACACATTTTTGTACCGAGATTACTGAGAATAGCCCAAAGAGTATTAAAGTAAAATAAAAGCCTTTCTCACTCAATAACATGGATGCGTTCCACAATCCAATACAATAAGAGATGAGTCCGATCCCCAAACACAGCCAAGCTACGCCAACATAGGCAGGTGTTGGTTTCAATCCCAAATCATTCCACTTCTCTTTCGGTTTCATTTCTTTCACTTTTTTATTTGTTACTACCTCTTCGTTTTGCTCTTCGGTCATAAATACATCTTGTTTCATAATTTTTTGTTTTAATATGCTGCTGCAAATATGAAGTGTCCTGTATAATTGAAAAAGTGTATTTTTAACATTATATTACGATATATTTGATATTATATATTCATAATACATTTATATAATGTCATTTATAATATATTTAATTACGATATATCTTGGAAATTAACGACCTCATAGGGATCATTTCTCCTAAAGAAAAGCAAGATTTTATTCGCTTTTTGACAAAAAGGAGTAAAAATGGACACAACAACGGCATCCAATTGTTCAGAGCTTTATTGAACAATCAAGCTGACCTAAGGAAAAAGGAATGGGGTGCTAATCGCTACCATGTGATTAAAAAACGATTGAGCGATAATTTAAGCTCGTTCATAGCGGAGCAAATTGTTCAGAACGAGGCCCAAATTGAGGTTGAACTGATAAAGAAATTGCTTTTGGCAAGGAAACTTATTCGATTTAAAAAATTCGAAACTGCTTTTTCCGTTCTTTCTAAAGCACAGCAGAAAGCAAAGCAAACTCAGTTGTATTCCATTTTACATGAAATTCATCATAGTTTATTAGAGTGCTCCTTGGAACTGAAAACCATTCCGCAAGAGCCAATAGTGAAAGAATTTCAAGAGAGCTTAACCTTATTTACAGCGCAAGAACAAAGAACAATAGCAAATGCTCGTTTAAAAAAAGCTTTCCGTGAAGCCGAATATGAGGGCAAAGAAGTTGCTGTTTATACTGAATTCGAAAAGTATAAACAGAACATTGATCACACCTCTACCGACAAGTTTGACTACAAAGATTTATTGGAAATGGCCACCATAGCCGATGCACAAGCAAATTATTACAAAAACTATGGTGAAGTTAATGTGTTTTTCATTGAACGATTACGAGAACTAGAACAACTAGGAGAAACAAATACGCTTCAGTTACCCTATCACATCAAGTTAATCTATTTGATTGCAAACATCTATTTTAGAAAAAAGGAATTCAAGAAGAGTTTAAGTTTCCTAACTGAAATGAAAACACTTATGGACAAGGATAATTCATTGTACCGCAATCGGTTTGAGGTTCGATACATTAGTTTATTATCGCTTAATTTCAACTTTGTAGGACGCTACAAAAGAGCTTCACTACTCCTAGATCAACATTTTACAACGAAGAGTTTTGCTATAAAGAACGCCTTAAATCCTTTGTTGATTCGAAGCATGATCGCTTTTCAGCAAGAAGATTATAAATTAACTGCCAAGCTGTTTACCAATTTTCAGAACAGTGACAAATACTATGAACAGCAAATGGGCAGAGATTGGTTGCTAAATAAAAAGTACATCGAGATTTTGCTTCACATCGAATTACAAAACGATGATTTTGTTGATTCAAGAATCAATAGCCTGATCAAAAAGCATGGAGAGTCTTTAAAATCGAAATCGGCCTTTCAGGTGCTACCCTTTTTGAAATTGGTTAAAGCAGTTTATCGCGATCCTAAAATCGCTAATACGGCAGAGTTTGAAGTAAAGGTGAACTCCATTTTGATTCGTAAACCTTCGGAACAAGAAGATTTGTTTTTAATTTGCTTTTACGCCTGGCTAAAATCCAAAATGACCAAACAAGCCATTTACGAAACAACCTTAGCGCTAGTTACAATTTAGTAGTCTTTTCTACCTTACTTAGAACCGCTTCAGCTGCCCTTTCTCCAGCTAACATCGCTGCATTCAAAGAACCATTCAAGCTAACGTCACCAGCAAGAAAAACGCGATCTAATAACTGTGTTTGAGAAGCAGGGATTTCATATTGTATGTTTTCCAACTGCGGCAAAGCTTTTGGGATACAAAATGACCGCTGCAGCTCAGCAGTTTCAATTCCACATAAAGAGTTGAGCTCTTCTTTTACTTGAGCTACCAACGCATTACCGGTAATTCCTTTGTTATCCAATACTGTAACAGAAAGCAAGTTCTTTTGACTCCCAGTTAAATTATTCACATAATGGACATTGTTAATGCAATGTTTTCCTGGCACTAAGCCAATTAATGCGTCTTTTAGCACCTTGTCTTTTGTCTCAAAATAGAAACAATAACAAGACTTCCAAAGTATTTTTTGGTTTCGAAGGTTGCTTATTAAATCATCCGCTTCAGTAGCAACAATTGTATAATCGCTGTCTCTTATACACATCTCCGAGCCCACGAGACAGGCAGAAATCTCG
>CAJXRL010000282.1 GCA_913059105.1 uncultured Flavobacteriales bacterium | reverse complement strand
AGAGTAGATCGTCGGCAGCGTCAGATGTGTATAAGAGACAGATGTAGAACCTCTTGGTGTTACAACCCGTCAGGTGTTAAACGAAGTTGGACCTGTATTAAGCTTATTGACGGGGATACTGACTCTCTATTTTGTTATTGATAGAGTTAAATAGCTGTGCAGCAAACTCAGAATCCATATCAGAATCCTAATCAGAACTCAAAAGATGTTTCAGATCAGTTGAGTAATTTCAATAGTGACTTTGATCTTGGTTTGTTTCTTTATGTATTGAAAAAGAACATTTTGTGGGTTATTTTGGTAGTTGGAACTTCGCTTTTAGGTAGTTTTCTTTATTTAAGATATACTTCTCCCATTTATCAGTCAGATGCCATTATTCAAATAGAAAAGTCAAATAAAGCTAGTCAGCTTTTGAATGTTGATGATTACTATGAAACAAATGAAATTTCCGCGGAGATTGAATTGTTAAAGTCAAATCTTATTGCCAAGAATGCCATTAAACGGCTTCCTTTGAAGGTTAGTTATTTTAATAAAGGACAATTTTTAGACTTTGAATTATATCGCTCTGCACCATTCCGAGTTGAGGTGTTTTCAAAAGACAGCTCTTTGAATTCAACAAAAGTTGACATTGAGTTTCTTAATAGTCAAGAATGCATTATTAGATGGGGAACTAATGAAAACAGAGTTGAGCGGCAAATTAACTTTGGCAATTTTGTACAATTGCCGTTCGCTACAATAAAAGTAAATGTAACAAACTTCAATACAATTGGAGAAAATACCAATTCCGTAAGCCCAACAGGTTATTACTTTGTTATTAATAATCTTAATTCTCTATCAAGGGAATTAATGTCAAAGGTTAATGTTCTGATTCTTAACCCAAGCGCAAAAACCGTTTCTATAAGTGTTCAGGAGAACAATCCGCTAAAAGCTAAAGAGGAAGTCGTTCAATTAATTGAGGAATTTATATTTTATAATATAGAACGAAAAAAGCAAAGTTCTAAGCAAATAGTTGACTTCTTGAACGAACAAATATTATCGGTTTACGAAGAGCAAAAGCGTTCAGAGAAAGATATTGCTAATTTTAAAAGAAAAAATAATTTAGCAGTAGTAGGTGAATTCAGTAGCATTGTAGCGGATAGGTTGAATCAATTAGACGAAACCTTAGTCGAGTTGGGTCTCCAATTTTCGGTGTTAGAACAAATTCGTAAGGAAATTGATAAGAAAGGTGAAGAAATTGATGTTTATGAATTGTTGCCAATTCTAGTTGGTAGTAATTATGAAGGAGGTATAGAAACACTAATTGCATCATTAAACGGATTGCTTCTTGAAAGACAAAATATGTTGTATTCTACAAAAGAAGGAACAGCACCAATTAAGGAAATTGATTATAAAATTGACATTCAAAAAACATTGATAGTAAATAGTTTATCATCAATGATGAACAAAATAGAAGAACGGGAAAAGAATTTAGAGAAAACCATAAAAGACTTAGAAATAGAATTTTTTGAGGTGCCAGATCAAGAAATTGAGCTAGTCAGAAAGAAAAGGAAGTATGATATTAATGAGAAATTTTATACGCTTCTAATTGAAAAAAAGACTGAATACACAATTTCACAACAGGGTTATGTTTCGAATGTGAATGATCTTAGCACAGCTACAGTTTCAAATGTACCAATCTCTCCTCAAAAAAGTTTTGTCTTTTTAGGCTTCTTGTTAACGGGAGTTTTATTGAGTTTGCTTTTTGTGGTAATCAAATACTTGCTTCATAATCAAATTACTTCAATAACAGAAATAACTAAGCACGCACAATCTAACTTTGGAGTTTTGGGTATCATTCCTAAATATCAAAAAGACATGCCACTTTCGCAACTGGTGGTGAATAAGAATCCAAAGTCATTAATTGCAGAATCCTTCAGGTCTATTAGGACAAATCTTGAATTCTTAGCGGCGCAAGAAGGGCCAAAAGTTATGGCTGTTACCTCTACCGTTTCTGGAGAAGGAAAGACCTTTATAGCAATTAATTTAGGTGGAATTATAGCATTTAGTGGGAAAAAGGTGATTATCCTTGACTTAGATATGAGAAAACCTAAAATTCATAAAGGTTTCGATGTAGAGAATGTAAGAGGAATGAGTACTATTTTGATTGGAAAAGATGAACTTTCTGCATGTGTTCATCATAGTGATCAAGAAAACTTGGATTTTATTACTGCTGGGCCAGTTCCTCCTAACCCTTCTGAGCTGATTTTAAAGTCGAAGTTAAAAGAAGTATTGATTAAATTGAAGTTAGACTATGATTTAATTATTGTCGATAATCCTCCTGTTGGTTTGGTTACGGATGGAATTGAAGTAATTAAAAATGCAGACTATCCTTTGTATATTTTTAGATCGGAGTATTCACGTAAAAATTTCGTTCACAATGTAGACAGATTAGTTAACGAAAACGGAATTTCCAAGCTTTCTATTGTGCTGAATGGAGTTGACTCTAAAAAGCGAAGTTATGGTTATGGCTATGGTTACGGCTATGGATATGGTTACGGTTATGGATACGGTTATGGATATGGTTATGGTTATTATGATGAGGAATCAAAAGAGCCGAAAGGGATAAGAAAATTCTTTAAGAGGAAGTGATATGGAGATTGAAAAGTTAAAAATTGACGGTTTACTAATAATACGTCCAACTGTTTTCGAGGATGATCGAGGTTACTTTTTTGAAACATTCAATGTAGCTAAGTTTAAAAAATTTGGATTGCCAATAGACTTTGTTCAAGATAACCTTTCAAAATCTTCAAAAAATGTTTTGCGTGGTCTTCATTTCCAAAATCCTCCTTTTGCTCAAGGCAAATTGGTTTCAGTACTTAGAGGTTCAGTCTTAGATGTAGCTGTAGACATTCGCAAAGATTCACCTACTTACGGTCAGTATCATTCTATCGTTTTATCGGAACAGAATAAAAAGCAATTCTATATACCTCCTGGTTTTGCACATGGGTTTGAAACACTAGAGAACGATACAATTTTCTCATATAAGTGCACTAAAGGTTATAACAAAGAGTCTGAAGGAGCAATTAAATGGGATGATTTAGATTTGAACATAAATTGGCAAGCAGAAAATCCAATTGTTTCAGGTAAAGATGAAATTGCGCGAAATTTTAAAGAGTTAAATTCTCAATTTAAAGTATAGCTGTCTCTTATACACATCTGACGCTGCCGACGATCTA
>CAJXRL010000281.1 GCA_913059105.1 uncultured Flavobacteriales bacterium | reverse complement strand
GGCTCGGAGATGTGTATAAGAGACAGAAGGTATGTGCCGTAAATAGAGTTGAATATTACTTCCTTCGCTTGGCAGAAATTGAAAACCCGAAAGCGTAATTTGTGCTTTTTGCTTTTTTAAGCGAAAAAGATACGCTAAGACTAATAGAGGAACCAAGGCAAACAGAACAAATAGTTCAGGATTGGCAAATTGTATGTCGTTCCACCATCTAAGCATCTTTCTCAGTTGTGTTTATGGTTTCCTCTTCGCTTATCTCTTCAGCAATAATCTTGGTTTTTTCAATAAAGGAATATCCCACTTTTAAGGCTTGTTCATTTTCAACTCCAATTGGTTTCTGCTTTGCAAATTTTGCCATATCTGCCAATTGTAGCATCTGAATTAGTTGTTGCAAGTCAGTTTTATTAATCTCAGGGTGAGAAACAAGCAGCATTGAAATTTCGTCTGTGGTCTGCTCTAATGCATTAATTTCAAATCGGTTTTCTATGTATTCCCGAACAATGAATGAAAGCTGTGAATGATACTCTTTGACATTACCTGCTTGCCATACTTTTTTACTTTCTAATTCATTCAATTTTCGATTCGCAATGATATCAGCTTCTTCTTTTGGAACGATTTGCTCTTCGCTAATATCTTTTGGCTTATTAGCGTATTTACGATAGATAAAATAGCCAATAATTAAGAGGATTAAGATGGTAATTACCAATCCAACTTGAAATTGGCGAGCCAAAATCCAGTCCCATAAAGAGAAAGGAACTTCAATGATTCCTTTTATATCCCGTATATCTTGCTCTCCTACTAATTCTACTGTTTTTACGGAGAGAAGAATCGGTTCGGAATACAACGTAACACTTCCAATTACAGCCTTTAACGGCGGAATAACATGCAGTCCACTATCCCAAGATGTAATCGTTACTTTTTGGGTAAAAAACTTACTTGTAATATCGTCTTCATCAAAAGTGGTATCTACTAAAGAAACATCTACTATTTCAATGAATTTTGAAATGGTATCCTTCAAGGCAGGTAACATAATTTGCTTTTCTACTGCAGAAAAGCGGCATTCTAATACTAACGTCGCTTGTTCGCCTATTCGAATTTCAGGAGAACTCAATTTTACGGTAAATTCCTGTGCTTGGGAATAACTTAAAAAGCTTAATAATAAAATAATAAAAACACTAATTTGTTTCATCATCGTGATCCTCTTCGTTTAAATAGCGTCATTAATGGTTGAATATAAGACTCATGCGTAGCTAGTTTTGTAAAATCTACACCACTTCTTCTCAATGCTTCTCGAATTGCTCCGTGTTTTTTCAATGCATTTGCTTTATATGCGATTCGATTTTTTTCTTTTGAAGTGTTAAACCAACGAACTTGACCAGTCTCAGCATCTTCCAATTGCACTAAACCAACATTTGGCATTTCAATCTCTCGCTGGTCAAATATTTGCAAAGCAATTAAATCATGCTTTTTATTTGCAATCTTTAACTCATCATTAAAACCTTCACTTAAAAAATCTGAGATGATAAAAGCAGTACACCTGCGTTTAATCGCCAAGGTAAAATAGCGAAGTGCTTCTTTAATATCAGTTCCTTTATGTTCTGGAGTGAAATTAATCAGCTCTCTAATAATCATTAAGATATGGCTCTTTCCTTTCTTAGGAGGAATGAATTTTTCTACTTGATCGCTAAAAAAGATTACACCTACTTTGTCATTATTCTGTATAGCCGAGAAAGCAATTACTGCACACAATTCGGTAACCAAATCTTGCTTCAACTGCTTTTTAGAACCAAAGCCTTTTGAAGCGCTCATGTCTACCAAAAGCATCACAGTCATTTCACGTTCTTCTTCAAAAACTTTAACAAAAGGGGAGTTAAAACGAGCCGTTACATTCCAATCAATGCTTCGAATTTCATCACCCATTTGGTATTCTCGTACTTCAGAGAATGCCATACCACGCCCTTTAAATGCAGAATGATATTCACCAGAGAAGATTTGGTTAGATAACCCCTTCGACTTGATTTCTATCTTTCTAACTTTTTTGAGAAGCTCTTGTGTGTTTTTTGTCGAATCACTCAAAGTCTAATAAATTAAGGTACTTCAACAGCGTTTAAAATTTCATTTATGATATCTTCCGAAGTGACATTTTCAGCTTCTGCCTCATAGCTTAGTCCAATTCTATGTCTAAGAATATCTTTTGCAATGGCTCGTACATCTTCTGGGATTACATAACCTCTTCGTTTGATAAACGCATATGCTTTAGAAGCTATGGCTAAGCTAATACTAGCTCTTGGCGAACCTCCAAATGTGATCAAATCTTTTAAGTGACCTAATCCATATTCTTCAGGAGTCCGAGTAGCAAAGACAATATCTATTATATATTGCTCAATCTTTTCATCCATGTACACTTCACGAACCGTTTCTCTGGCTCTAATAATGTCTTCTGGTTTCAAAATCTGATTTGCCTCTGGCATTCCAGTCTTAGAAATGTTACTTCTAATAATCTGTTTTTCTTCTTCTTTCTTTGGATAGCCTAATACTACTTTTAGCATGAAACGATCTACCTGGGCTTCAGGTAAAGGGTAGGTACCTTCTTGCTCTACCGGGTTTTGAGTTGCTAATACTAAAAAGGGCCTTGGCAATTCAAAAGTGGTATCTCCAATAGTCACTTGCTTTTCTTGCATCGCCTCTAATAAGGCAGACTGAACTTTTGCAGGCGCACGGTTAATTTCATCGGCTAAAATGAAGTTGGCAAAAATGGGACCTTTCTTAATTGAAAACTCCTCTTTTTTCTGAGAATAAATCATTGTGCCAATTAAATCCGCAGGTAATAAATCCGGAGTAAACTGAATTCTACTGAAATCTGCTTTAACTGTTTTAGCTAAGGTTGTAATGGCCAGTGTTTTTGCTAAACCAGGAACTCCTTCTAGTAATATGTGTCCATTTGCTAACAAACCAACCAATAACCGTTCTACCATATGTTTCTGACCAACAATTACCTTGTTCATCTCCATGGTTAACAAATCCACAAACGAGCTTTCTTTCTGAATTTTCTCATTTAATGCTCTAATATCCATTGAGCTGCCGTTTGAAACGGTTGGCGTTTCTATATTTTCATTCATCGAACTGTTTTCTTCCATTCTTTGTTAAATTTGGCTTGCTAAAGTATCCACAAGCATTGCGGTGTGTAACCTGTCTCTTATACACATCTGACGCTGCCGACGATCTACTCT
>CAJXRL010000280.1 GCA_913059105.1 uncultured Flavobacteriales bacterium | reverse complement strand
GAGATTTCTGCCTGTCTCGTGGGCTCGGAGATGTGTATAAGAGACAGTTATTAAATAGTTAAAAAGACTAAGCGAATTATTAAAGATATATTACCATGGAAAAAACAGCATTATCTTTTAAAGAAGAAATCTTACGAGGAATTCCAGCAGATTTACCGGCTAAGAAAACCTTCGATTTCGAAATAAATCATGCTCCTGTTCGAAAGCAAATACTTACAAACGAAGAAAAGAAGTTAGCCTTAAGAAACGCTTTACGCTATTTCGATAAAAAGCACCATCCTATATTAGCAAAAGAGTTTTCCAAAGAACTAGAAGATTACGGTAGAATTTACATGCACCGTTTTCGTCCAGACTATGAAATAAAAGCAAAGCATTTTGAAGATTTTCCGCATCAATCAAAGCAGGCGGCAGGAATCATGTTAATGCTATCTAACAATTTAGATCATGCTGTTGCTCAGCACCCTCATGAATTAATTACTTATGGTGGAAATGGCGCTGTTTTTCAAAATTGGGCGCAATATCTTCTGTGTATGCACTATTTGGCAACCATGAATGATGAGCAAACTCTAGTCATGTATTCAGGTCATTCTATGGGCCTTTTCCCTTCACACAAAGACGCTCCTAGAGTTGTGGTTACTAACGGAATGATGATCCCTAACTATTCAAAACCTGACGATTGGGAAAAATTCAATGCACTTGGAGTAACTCAGTACGGACAAATGACCGCAGGGTCTTTTATGTACATCGGCCCACAAGGAATTGTGCACGGAACTACCATTACACTTTTAAATGCCGGTAGAATGATTTCTGACGAAGGTTTAGGAGGAAAATTATTTATCACCGCAGGTTTAGGAGGCATGTCAGGTGCTCAACCAAAAGCAGCAAAAATTGCTGGCGCAGTTAGCATTACAGCAGAAATTAATGCCAAAGCCACTTACACAAGACATTCTCAAGGTTGGGTGGATGAAGTATTTACAGACTTAGATGAATTACTTGCCAGAACAAATCAAGCTCGAAATAACAAGGAAGCTGTTTCTTTAGCGTACCAAGGAAACATTGTTGAGCTTTGGGAGAAGTTAGTAGAAGAAAACGTTAAGGTTGACTTAGGTTCTGATCAAACGTCACTTCACAACCCTTGGGCTGGAGGATATTATCCTGTGGGATTAACGTTGGAAGAAGCCAACGTAATGATGGCAAAAGAACCTGCCAGATTTAAAGAAGAAGTTCAAAAGACCTTAAAGAGACATGTTGAGGCAATAAACACATTGAGTGATAACGGAATGTATTTTTTCGATTATGGAAATGCCTTTTTATTGGAAGCTAGCCGAGCAGGAGCAGATATTATGGATGGCTTAAATTTCAAATACCCATCATACGTTCAAGATATAATGGGACCAATGTGTTTCGATTTTGGATTTGGTCCATTTAGATGGGTCTGTGCATCAAATGACTCAAAAGATCTTCAAATAACGGATAGAATTGCAGGAGACGTTTTAGAAGAAATGGCAAAAGAGGCGCCGAAAGAAATAATGCAGCAAATAGAAGATAATTTGAAATGGATTAGAGCTGCTGAAGAAAATAAACTAGTAGTTGGTTCACAAGCTAGAATTTTATATGCAGATGCTGAGGGAAGAATGAGAATTGCCAAAGCGTTCAATAATGCAGTAAAATCAGGTGAGCTTTCTGCTCCTATTATTTTAGGGCGAGATCATCATGATGTTTCAGGCACAGATTCTCCCTATCGGGAAACCTCAAACATTTACGATGGTTCGCAATTTACAGCAGATATGGCCATTCAAAATGTTATTGGCGATTCATTTAGAGGAGCAACTTGGGTTTCTATCCACAACGGCGGCGGGGTAGGCTGGGGAGAGGTAATTAATGGAGGATTTGGAATGTTAGTTGACGGGAGCCAAGACGCGGAAAGGAGGTTAACTTCCATGTTGCATTGGGATGTTAACAACGGAATTGCACGAAGAAACTGGGCAAGAAATGAAGGAGCTACTTATGCTATTAAAAGAGCGATGGAAATGGAACCTAATTTAAAGGTGACCATTCCTAATTTAGTAGACGATGCAGATTTAGAAAATCTACTATGAGCCAATACGACGCAAAGAACATTAACTGGAAACAGCACGGAATAGGATTTGGGATATTCTTGTACATTCTAAACACATTTGTAATCCCCTATTTTAGTGATCAAGCAATTACTACCGAATCTATTTTATACATGATTCCTATTTGCATTGGAGTAGGTTACGGTTTTGGTAGATTCAAAAAATGGCAAGCAGAAAAGAATAATTAAGCCATGCACTCTCACTTCCTTATTCATAAACCCTATGGCTACCTCAGCCAATTTGTAAACAATGGCCCAAAGCAAGGCAAAAAGAAACTATTGGGCGAATTGTATGATTTCCCAGAAGGAACCATGGCAATAGGGAGGTTAGACGAACCATCAGAAGGACTATTATTATTGACTACTGATGGAATGATGAGCGAAGTTGTTCGAGGAAAAAAGGTTGAGAAAGAATATTTTGCGCAGGTAGACGGTTTAGTTGATGAAGAAGCAATTAAGTCATTGCAAAAAGGAATCGAAATTGGATTTCATGGTAAAAAGTACACCACAAAACCTTGTACCGTGTCAAGTATTGAAGACCCTAACTTTCCTAACAGAACTCAAAAAATTCGAGACCCAAAGCACGGCCCAACATCCTGGGTTTCAATTACGCTTAAAGAAGGTAAGTTTCGACAGGTACGGAAGATGACAGCAGCTGTTGGTTTTCCGACCTTGCGATTGGTTCGAGTTCGAATTGGGAATTACGAGATGGGAGACTTTAATTCGGGCGAAGTAATTCCATTAGAGAAAATTGAAGTTTAGATTATTTCACAGGCAATTTCATTTGAATTATTTTGGAATAAAATGAGGAATAAAAAAGAACTACATTTGTAAGTGATTACTCACTTTTAAAATGAAAACGAAAAAAGAACTACTTCTAGAAACTGCCTTAAATCTATTTTCTCAAAGAGGGTTTACAGCAACTTCAACAGCAAAAATTGCCAAAACAGCCGGTGTTTCTGAAGGATTGATCTTTAGACATTTTTCGAATAAAGAAGGCTTACTTCATGCAATTCTAAATTTAGGGAAAGAAAGAGGATTAGTACTTTTCGAAGGAATTAACCAATTCGATGACCTGTCTCTTATACACATCTCCGAGCCCACGAGACAGGCAGAAATCT
>CAJXRL010000279.1 GCA_913059105.1 uncultured Flavobacteriales bacterium | reverse complement strand
CGTCAGATGTGTATAAGAGACAGGTCTTCTTTATCTCGTAAAGAAATTTGAGCAGTAAATTCCTCGAATTTTAAGGCTTTGAAAACATAAAGAACTAAATCAATTACTTTTTTAAATTCATCTTCTACTTGTTCTGGTCTGCAAAATAAGTGAGCATCGTCTTGCGTAAAACCTCTAACTCGAGTTAAACCATGTAATTCGCCACTTTGCTCGTATCTGTAAACAGTGCCAAACTCAGCGTATCGAATCGGTAAATCTTTATAAGATCTTGGTTTCGATTTGTAAATTTCACAATGGTGTGGACAGTTCATCGGTTTCAATAGAAACTCTTCATTTTCATTTGGAGTTTTTATAGGTTGAAATGAATCTGCACCGTATTTTTCATAGTGACCAGATGTCACGTACAACTCTTTACTACCAATGTGAGGAGTAATTACAGGTAAATAGCCAGCTTTTAACTGTGCCCTCTTCATGAAGTTCTCTAATCTTTCTCTTAATTGAGCCCCTTTTGGTAGCCATAACGGTAAACCTTGTCCCACTTTTTGAGAAAAAGTAAACAACTCCATCTCTTTACCTAACTTTCTATGATCTCTCTTTTTGGCTTCTTCTAATAACGCCAAGTGCTCTGTTAATTCTTTTGCTTTTGGGAATGTAATTCCATAAATTCGAGTTAACTGTTTGTTTTTTTCATCACCTCTCCAATAGGCTCCGGCTAAACTTAGAAGTTTAACTGCTTTAATAAAACTAGTATTTGGAATGTGAGGTCCTCGACATAAATCAGTGAAGTTTCCTTGAGTATAGAAAGTAATATTTCCATCTTCCAAACCTTCCAATAAGTCCAATTTGTACTCGTCACCTTTTTCTTGGTAAATAGCTACTGCCTCAGCCTTTGAAACTTCCTTTCTAGAATATGCGTTTTTCTGACGAGCAAGCTCGATCATTTTCTTTTCAATTGTTACTAAATCTCCTTCAGTAATTACCGTATCTCCTGAATCAACATCGTAGTAAAAGCCATTCTCAATAGGAGGTCCTATTCCGAGTTTAATTCCTGGATAAAGATTTTCCAATGCTTCAGCCAAAAGGTGCGCAGATGAATGCCACATTGTTTCTTTCCCTTCATCGTCATTCCAAGTTAGCAACTGAAGGTTAGCGTCTGATTCAATTGCTCTAAAAGCATCTACAACTTCTCCATTTATTTTAGCGGCAAGTACATTTCGAGCTAAGCCTTCACTTATACTTTTAGCTACGTCCAAAGCAGTTGCTCCTTTTTCAAATTCTCGCACAGATCCATCTGGCAAAGTAATTTTAATCATCTCTTTAAATTTAAGGCCGCAAAGGTAATCCCTTGCTTTTGATTTTAGGTAAAAAAAAAGCCCCGCTTATCACGGGGCAGGGTCTTATTTTTTTTTCGCTTAGCCGTTGATTATTTTTGTTCTTAATGTTTCAATTTCCTTATTTAATAAAGAAATCTCTTCATTGGTTAACGAAATGTCAGAATAAGAAACATCAAGGTGATCTAAACTTTTTACTTCTTCAAAACTTCTGAAAGTGTTTTGGATTTCTTCCAATCCTTCAATTAGAAAAGTTAATTCTAAACTTTCGTCATTCTGGTTTTTTATTGCACCAATTACATTGTGCAAAATAGACATCTGCTCAACAATTCTATCAGTTACAGATGATTCTGATGTAGCGGTCTTAGACCCAAGGTACATCCCTTCAACCCAAGCTGAAGCAAAAAATACTGCTTCCTTAGATTCATCATCATTTGATAATAAATACTCATCAGTTCTAAGTTTGATAGTTGTAAGAATACTCAAGACAGAATCTTGGTTATCAATATTTTTTTCGAAACTGTTTAATAAACTCCCACCATCAAAGATGCTCGGCATTCCAATTTTTTCCGAAAGTTCTCTTATTACACCAATGTATTCTAAAGACGCTTGACGTTCACCGTTTAAAACTGCATATGCTAAATCTGCACTGTATATACCAAAGTTTAAAAAACGAGCTGTCTTCGTATTATACTTGTTTACATTACTTGCAGGGTTAGCGATTCCTCCTTCATATTTTAAACCTGATCTATTAAACATTGCGGCAATTTGGATAGGAGAAGGCATCATGAAGTCATCTTCAATGCTTTCCGATTCCATAGTCTCAACTTCTTCTATTACTTCTTCTATTACTTCTTCTGCAGCTTCCATTCTTTTTGGAGCATCTGCGCAAGAAAATAATACTCCCGCTAAACTTAAAGCGGCTATTGATCTTAATGAGGCATTTAATATATTCATAACAAAACTCTTAACTATTATTTATCGATTAAAATTACTTTGATTATTTTTCTTCAGAAATAAACGTTAATTGGTAACCTAAAATAAAAACCAAACAACCACTTTCTTTTAAACCATCTGCTTTTGGAATAGTATATCTAATGAACAGGTTTCTTGATTTCTCAGGAGAATAAGAAAGAATTTCAGCGGAATTGCCTTCAGAAGTGAAAACTGCTTTTCTACTTGAATGAGTTTTATCTTTCTCAAAGATCTCCACTACTACATCCTTTGGTAATCCATTTTTGTTGAACACCATTTTATATTTTTCGCCCTTAAACAGTGGTACTTCAATTTCTTTTCTAGTCGCTTTATAGTTGTAATCAATCACTGTAACTTTCGAAGCCGAATAGTAGAAAGGGTTTAATTCAGAAATTCCTTCTTTTTTAAGTGTTTTAGTATCACAATCTGTGTCAATTACAGCAGAACTCATGCTAATAACTGATACAATGGTAAAAAAGGCTATTGCTATTTTTTTCATAGTCGAAATAATTTGGGTGCTAAGATAATAAATTCATATTAAAACTTATATAAATATTTTAACTAAAATGTGTGATTTTAAGGCAATGAGTTAACAAAAGCTTGATAGCTTGAAGGTGTGTAATAATTAGTATCACAACCTAAAGAGATAGCTTCTTCAGTAATGTTTGCTACTCGATCATCTGGAGATGGGTGTGTACTTAGAAGCACAGTGCCATCCGATTGACATGAAGCAGCTATTTTTTTAAAGATCGTAGCAGCCCATTGAAACGGTAAGGGGTATTGTTTAGTAACTTATCGTTGGAAGGATTGTCTTTTTCATTTGGGATAGTTATTTCTTACGTTTTGCTTTTTGCATTTCGTTTTCAGAATCTTTTGTTTTTTGTTGGAACAACTCAAATCGAGAAGGTACAACTTGTGAAGGCCAATAGTTATTTGAACGGTCAACATC
>CAJXRL010000278.1 GCA_913059105.1 uncultured Flavobacteriales bacterium | reverse complement strand
CGAGATTTCTGCCTGTCTCGTGGGCTCGGAGATGTGTATAAGAGACAGGTCTATACCCACTGTCGTTGGAATAGAGAAACTGTATTTAAATCCATCACCAAAATTTGGTTGGAATATTTTAAGTGTAGATCCTATTAAATTCTTAATTCGAACAGAACCATTGCCATTGGAGTTCCCGAAAAAAGACAATCCGTCATCATTTGAATCGAAAACGTTGATAGAATAACAACCAGTTGTTAAATTAAATGTATCTCTATATGTTGTATTATTACCCAAGCCTGAACGCTGAACTAAAATGCCACCGTTTTCATCTCGTACGTTGTAGCTGCTTTGAAACCCAGCCGCATTGGTAGTGAATTCAAGAACGAAGCTAGAAGGGAGTATTTCAGAAGCTGAGAATTCTCTATTAATGTCATTGTTATGAACGTATTGATCGCTTATGCCATTGGTTGAAATAATGCTAGCTACAAATGAATTATTCCCGTTCGATAAGCTATTCCAGAAGTTGGCTACAGTGGGTAATACAACAGTTTCCTTTTCTAAGAAAGTCAAATTCCCAGTCCAATTGTAAGTTGCTTTTATTCCATTATTAATCGAGTATTCAATTTGCATTGTAGTAATTGTAGTAGCTCCTGAATTTTGTATTTCTATTTCAGAACCGTTACATACAGGATTACTTTTTCCAAATTGGATGTGATTTGTAGGGCTTATGACTTCTGTTATTCTACCATCAAGATTGAAGTTAGGCGCTCCGTAAGAGACCAATTGATTATTTACGATGTATCGCGAATCACCGGAGGCCGTGCTTACTCCGTAGTCAATCTGAACTGTATCAGCAGTTCCAACCAAACTGGTAATATCATACTCCGTTAAGTCAGAAGGTGCACCTGGACACCAGCCTGCTCGGTCGTAAATCCAAGTACCACCTTGCGGGAAAATTGGATTTTCAGCACATTCAGACCACACATTACGGTTAAATTCTATTGGCCCACCGTTGATGTTAATGTAATGATTTCGAGGAATAAATTCTCCTTGTTGACCGTGACCAGTTATTACAGATCTAATTTTGAATTGCCTTGCTGAAGTGTCTAAGTCTATTGTTGTAGGAGCATAACGTGAATTATTTAGAATTGAAGCATAAGCTGTGCTTGTGACTTGCCAAATCTGATTTACCTTCTTCACATCTCGTGGAGGTGTCCCAACAATAAATAAGAACTTAATGTCCATTTCCTCTTGATTCTGACCTCCTCTTTCTAATGTCATTCTTCTTGGTCCTTTTAAAACTGGTATAAAGTCACTTACATCAAAATACCATGCTTTACCGTTTATTCCCAAGTCTAAATTTATACCATAAGGTGTGACAAAAGACATGATTTCTATTTTCGCTGCGCTTCTTTGAATATATGACAAATTAGACGGCGTTATTGAAACAGTGCTTAAAGAAGGAGTCGTAGATGTTACCACTCCATTTAAATCAAATAGTACATTATTTTGAGGCCAATAATTAGTTGTTACAACTCCAATACTATCTGAGAATACTGTTCCCGGCCTAGGGTAAATAGTATTCTCATTTACAATAAATGGAGTGTAAAAAGTGGTGTCAATTAAAGTGTCATTGCTAATTGTCAAGTTATAATTTCCTTGATATAATTCAATGTTCGGTTTTGTTATGGAAGCACTGAATTCTTTGAAATGTGATTCTCCAGAAAATGATAAGAAGGTATTTTGTGAAATGTAAGTTGCATTTCTATTGTTTGAGCTGTTATCGGTTATTAGCGAATTTTTTGAATCTATATTATACTCCAATTCTAATGCAGAATAATTTGGGTGACTTGCGGAAATGTTTTTATACCTCCATTGAGCGATGGTCGTAACAGCTAATTCGGATGACCAGATTCGAACATTATCTATTTGTCCGTTCCAATAACGGTTGTGAAAACCTTTTGAAATTTGAACCGGTAAAGATTGACCAGTATTTACAATTACATTGGCAATTGCGGTTGGATTGTCTCTTACTCCATCTACATAAAATTTGAAGTTGTACATGGTAGCTCCATTAAAAGTTACGGCAATGTGGTGCCATTTGTTGTCATTCAACACTTTGGTTCCAACAATTGAGCCGCCGTTCACTTCAACTCTTAATTTTCCTGACCCATCCAATTTGAAGATAAACTTTTCACCACTAGAATTTCTTCCCCAGCTTACTATGTCTTTGTTTGTTACTCCTGTTTTTATCCAAGCTTCAACGGTACGTGAATTCGCACCTGCAACACCAAGGTAAGAGTTCGCTTGAACATAGTTGTTGGGCGCTAAGTCTAATGCGTAATCATTGGAGGTTGAAATTTGATCTGTTAGAGTAGTTGTATGCGACTGTAATTGCACTGTTGCTGCACCAAATCCAGGTTTGTAAGATAATTCTACTAATAAATTTGAGCTTCCGTTCCAATTAAATGGGCTGTGAAATTGGATTCTGTTATCGCCGTTAGTTACACCATAATTGTGAAAATAGACTTCTTGTATACTTCTAAAATCGGTGCTATCTGGATTGGTTAAATTAGTTAATGCAGTATGTTTTATTTTAACTCTAAATTGAGATAGATTAGAGTTGCTAGCAAGATTATTAAAGCTTAATCCATCAATGTCGCCCGCAATTAGTCCGCCACTTAGCAGTTCCGAACTGTGCAAAAGCAAATAGGTTTTACCACCATTTCCAACCGGATTAAATAGTAATGAGTCAATGTTATTCCCCGAACCAATGTTTGCCGTGTCTTCATTCAAAATTGATTGTAGAACTACCTTGTTTTGAATTTTTGGAATTCCGTTCCAAGTTGGCACAGTGCTATATATTCCGCTTGAGTTAGTATCCGGAAATATACTGTAGCGAGCAATACTTCTTGAACTAGAGACAGCATTTGTTGAATCTGTCAAATATGTATTACAGGAATAATCCCATTCTCCGCAACCTAGATTCCTTTGTGCACCTGAAGAGACTAAGCCGTTTTTGCATCGCATGGCATACCGCATGATTACTTTTTCAAAGGAAAGGTTTGAATTGCTTGGAAAATTCGCTACTACATTTCTAGATGAATTTGAATAATCTAATACAGAAACAACGATGGTGTCACCAATGCTTTGAGCTTGAAATTCTTTCGAAAAGAATAATGAAGTAATAATGAGAACTAAATATATTTTTTTCATGTGCTTGTATTTCTGCTGTCTCTTATACACATCTCCGAGCCCACGAGACAGGCAGAAATCTC
>CAJXRL010000277.1 GCA_913059105.1 uncultured Flavobacteriales bacterium | reverse complement strand
GTGGGCTCGGAGATGTGTATAAGAGACAGATATGAACGATATAAAGAAGATTACTTTCTTTATGGAGGAATGTCGTAGAATGGGAACAACTGTTTTAGGGCCTGATATTAATGAGAGTACATTTAAGTTTGCCGTAAACAAAAACAAAGAAATCCGCTTTGGAATTGGAGCCTTAAAAGGAGTAGGAGAGGGCGCTGTTGAAGCAATTGTAAATGAGCGAAAAGAGAACGGGAAGTATGAGTCGATATTTGATGCTACCAAGAGAATAAACTTACGTTCAGCCAATAAAAAAGCATTTGAAAGTTTAGCTCTTGCTGGTGGATTTGACTCTTTTGAAGGAATCCACCGAGCTCAATACTTTCATTCTGTAGATGGCTCAGCTCCTTTTATAGAAAAGGCAATTAAATACGGAGCGAATCACCAAGAGTCTGAAAATTCGGCGCAAGCCTCTTTATTTGGAGGTGAGTCAGAAGTAAGTATTCCGGAACCTGAAATTCCTGCTTGTGAAGAGTGGGGAACGATGGAGAAATTGTCGAAAGAAAAGGATGTTGTGGGAATTTATTTGTCAGGGCACCCGTTAGACGATTTTAAATTTGAGATTAATAGTTTTTGTAATGCAAAGATTAAAGATTTACAAAGTTTAGAAATAGCTTCTAAAAAAGGAGAAATGCGAATGGCTGGCATCGTGACAGGTGTTCAGCATAGAATGACCAAAACGGGGAAACCCTTTGGTATTTTGGATTTTGAGGGTTACGAGGATTCACATAGCTTTTTCATATTTGGAGATGACTATGTTAAGTTCAAAGGTTACTTAAACACTGGTTGGTTTCTTTTTATGAAAGGAAAATCGCAAAAGAGAGCATGGGGAGACGATTTGGAATTCAAGATTTCGTCTATTGAATTGCTTTCAGAGTTGAGAGATAAATTGGCAAAAAGCGTAACGCTTAAGATGGAATATGATTCTGTGAATGAAGAAATGGTGGATTGGCTAAAGGAATTGGGTAAAGAGAAACTGGGGAAGTGTACCTTAAGTATTGCCTTAGTTGATCGAAAAAACAAAAATACAGTGCAATTAAAGTCAAGAGAGATTAAGGTGAATTTGACAAATTCCTTTATAGAAGAAGTTGAAAAATGGCCAAACATTGAATTTAAAGTAAATTAATGCCATTTTGTCTTGTAGATTAATTTGGTGAAATATTTGACTTAGTTGTTTTGAAAAAGAAATAAAACGGAAGTATCTTTGAAAGAAGGAACGGAAGATTAGAATAAATTAAAAATAGAACTTATGGCAGTAGAAATAACAGATGCAAATTTTGAAGAAATAGTATTAAAATCAGATAAGCCAGTATTGGTTGACTTCTGGGCAGAGTGGTGTGGACCATGTAGAATGGTTGGACCAGTTGTTGAAGAAATTCACACAGAATACGAAGGTAAAGCGGTTGTAGGTAAAGTGAACGTAGATCACAATCCTGGAATATCTGCTAAGTACGGAATTAGAAATATTCCAACGGTATTGTTTTTCAAAAATGGAGAAATTGTTGACAAGCAAGTAGGTGCTGCAGCAAAATCTGCATACGCAGGAAAGCTTGACGCTCAAATGGCGTAATATTTTGAAGCTGAAAGCGTAAAGCTTAAGGCTGAAGAATTATATTGAACTGTATTAAACCTTGTCTTTGTCACACTGAGCGATAGCCGAAGTGTTAAGCAAAGTCAAGGTTTTTTTATGCTCTTACTTTTTTTCAAAGTATCGTTTCATTCTCTTTTTCGGATCTCTTTCCTCTACATTTTTTTTTGATTTAAAGATAGAAAAACCTCCAAAACCCATTAATCCAGTGCTAATTATATAAATTTTTGAGTTTGCAAATAGTCCAAGTCCTAAAAAACTAGTAATGGTAATTCCTGCTCCAAGAAATAAAATGATTAAACCTTGAATAAACTGCTGCCTTTTTAATTTAGCCTCGTTTCTATTTAAAATGATGTTTTGAGCTTTTTCGTCAATCTGAGACTTAATCTCCTTAATTTGTTTTGATTCTAAGAGATGTATGTTAAGAATTGAGTCAAGTTGTGAATATTCAATTTCTTCAGCTGCCAATTGGCGAGAATGCTTCGTAACAATTTCATCAATATTCATTCCTTTTAATACTAAATTGAATTCTAGTTAGACTGTTCAAATCTATAGTTTTTGCACGCTTCAGCATCTTTTGCAAATTCTACTCCCATTTTTTTTACTAAAAATACTTAATTGTATTCGAAGCTTATCTTTTCAAAGTATCTTTAACCCATGGCAAGTATTGACAGAACAAGGATTCAAGCATACAGTAAATTAGAGTTACTTGCAAAACAGGTTGTAGAAGGGTTTATTACAGGCTTGCACAAGAGTCCATTTCATGGTTTTTCTGTTGAGTTTGCAGAGCATAGGCTATACAATACCGGAGAGTCGACAAGGCATTTAGATTGGAAGCTACTAGCGAAAACGGATAAGCTATTTGTGAAACGATATGAGGAAGAAACAAATCTTCGTTGCCGAATTGTTATGGATGTTTCATCTTCTATGTTATTTCCTGAAAAAACAAAGAAGGACCAACAAAACAAGTTAGAGTTTTCGATTTATGCGGCTGCCGCTATGGTTGAATTGCTTCGACGACAAAGAGATGCCTATGGCTTAAGTACTTTTTCTGAAAAGATCGAATTCCATTCAGAAGCAAAATCTAGTGCTTCGCATCAACGTTTGGTTTTTAATGAATTAGAAAAAATTTTAGATTCAGAAGTTTCTCAAAAAGCAACAAGTGCAGTGGAGAGTTTACATCACATTTCTGAAATGATTCACAGACGCTCGTTGGTGATTATTTTTAGTGACATGTTCGATAATTCGGAACGAGAAGATGAATTGATTAATGCACTTCAGCACTTGAAACACAATAAGCATGAGGTAATTTTATTTCATGTAGTGGATAAGGCGAAAGAGTTAGATTTTGAATTTGAGAACCGGCCATATCGTTTTGTAGACATGGAAACAGGTGAGGAAGTGAAACTTAACCCCAATGAAGTGAAGGAAGAATATGTGAAAGAAGTTAAAGCTCGTGAGAAGGAGTTGAAACTAAAATGTGGTCAATATGGAATTGATTACGTTGCAGCAGATATTGGCAAAGATTTTAATCAGGTATTACTTCCTTTTTTGGTGAAGCGGAAGAAAATGAACTAGAATCAATTTCTACTTCACTACCAACTATTTTTTGAAACTTTTCTGGGACTTTACTTTGAATTAATAG
>CAJXRL010000276.1 GCA_913059105.1 uncultured Flavobacteriales bacterium | reverse complement strand
GATTTCTGCCTGTCTCGTGGGCTCGGAGATGTGTATAAGAGACAGGTATAAAACATCTTCAACTTCTTCAATTAAGATATTATTGTTGGTTGTCATAGAAGGGCGCAAAAGCGTGTCTTGTTCATTTATTTCAATGGTAACTTCAAATACTTTTGAATCGCCATTGGGCAATTGTTCCCCAACATTTGCAACATCATCAACTACTCCTGTGAAAGTTTTATCGGGAAATGCATCAATACTCAACTTTACTTTTAACCCTTTTTTTAAGTTGCTAATATCAATTTCGTTTACATAAGTCTTTGTCACCATTTTGGACAAGTCAGGTAATGTTGCAACTGTTGGGTCCCAGACACTTATTTGACTACCTGAAGTAATTTTTGTGCCATCCCACGTACGTTTATATACTATCATACCGTCTTTTGGAGCAAGAATCTTTAGTTTATGGAGTAATTCTTCAAGTCGAGTTAATTTGGAGCCTTCTTGATTTAAGGAGAGCTGAATTTGGTGAAGTTTTGCTGTATTCTGTTCTCTTTTTAAAAGGATATTATTCGCTTTCTGACTATGACTTCGTTTTGCTTTTTCCAGGTCAATTTCGGCTTGTCTTCTTACGGCTGGAGCTTCATAAGTGCTTTGGTCAAAAACAAGTTGCTTCTCTTCTATTGAATACGTCAGATTGAGCAGCTCGTTTTTTAGTTTCATCATTTCAATAACCGTATCTAATCTGGCCTGCTCGTATTCAGAAGTTATTTTTTCTACTTCCGTACTTGCTGAAATTATTTTGGTGCCAACTTCAGACTTATCTAGCTGAGCAACATAGTCTCCTGAATCGATATAGGAACCTTCTGTAATTAAATCTGTTATTTTTATTTGCCAAATTCCGTGGGAACGTAGGCTGGTAGGACCTTTAATATCTTCGCTTTCCTTTGCTTTTAACTCCCCTGATGTGTTTACTTCAATTTTGAAATTACCTTTTACTACAGTCGCTTTTAGGTTGTTTTGCTCATCTTCAGGCCATAGAATGAAAAGCAGGAGTAACGTTATTATAGATGCAATTATTACCCGTATTGATTTTGATACTTTCATTAAGTTGAGTTATAGTCGTAAATGTATAGATTAAAAGAAAGTGCAAAACATAAAGTATCTTAATCTATTTTAACAACTTATAGAGCGTGTTAAAACAAAAAAAACCCATTAGGACATCTCGCTTCGCTCGATAACCTAAAGGGTTTTACTTTTGATGTATGTTAGACGCTTAGTCTGCTAATACAATTATTTTATTGTGATTCACTTCAACAACACCGCCACTTATTTCAAATAAGTGCTCTGTTCCTTTAGCGTCAACTTTAATTGTACCATGTTTTAAAGTTGCCACAATAGGGGCGTGATTTTCCTGAATTCCAAAACTTCCATCTGAACCTGGGAATATAGCTGATTCAATATCTCCGCTATAAATATTCTTATCAGGTGTTACAATTTCTAAATACATAATCTAGTGTATTATTATTTGTTCTCTGCTAGCATTTTTTCTCCAGCCTCAATAGCTTCTTCAATGGTACCTCTTAAGTTAAACGCCGCTTCTGGGTATTGGTCAACTTTACCATCCATAATCATATTGAAACCCTTAATGGTATCTTGAATGTCTACTAACACACCTTTCAATCCTGTAAATTGCTCAGCAACGTGGAATGGTTGAGAAAGGAAACGTTGAACTCTACGAGCTCTGTTTACTACTTGTTTGTCCTCTTCCGATAATTCATCCATACCTAAAATTGCAATAATATCTTGCAATTCTTTGTATCGTTGTAACATCTCTTTTACTTTCTGTGCAGTATCGTAATGCTCTTGTCCAACAATCTCTGCAGTCAAAATTCTTGATGTCGAATCCAAAGGATCAACTGCTGGGTAAATACCTAGCTCAGCAATTTTTCTTGAAAGAACTGTTGTTGCATCTAAGTGAGCAAACGTTGTCGCTGGAGCTGGATCGGTTAAATCATCTGCAGGCACGTATACCGCTTGAACAGATGTAATAGATCCTGATTTAGTAGAAGTAATTCTTTCCTGCATTGCACCCATTTCAGTTGCCAATGTTGGTTGGTAACCTACTGCAGAAGGCATACGGCCTAAAAGTGCAGATACTTCAGAACCAGCTTGTGTAAATCTAAAGATGTTATCAATAAAGAAAAGAATATCCTTTCCTTGTGCATCTTCGTCTTCACCTCCATCACGGAAGTATTCAGCTAATGTTAATCCTGATAAAGCAACTCGTGCTCTTGCACCAGGAGGCTCATTCATTTGACCAAATACAAAAGATGCTTTAGATTGCTTTAGCTCTTCTTTATCAATCGAAGCTAAATCCCATCCGCCTTCTTCCATAGATTGGGTGAATTTGTCGCCGTACTTTACAATACCTGCTTCAATCATTTCACGCATCAAGTCATTTCCTTCTCTCGTTCTTTCACCTACACCAGCAAATACTGAAAGGCCACCGTGACCTTTTGCAATGTTATTAATCAATTCTTGAATCAATACTGTTTTACCAACACCGGCTCCACCGAATAAACCAATTTTACCACCTTTTGCGTATGGCTCAATTAAGTCAATTACTTTGATACCTGTAAAAAGTACCTCAGTTGCAGTTGATAAATCCTCAAATTTTGGTGGCTCTCTATGAATAGATGAACCATCTTTACCTGTTTTAGGCAAATTGCCAATTCCATCAATTGCGTCTCCAACAACGTTGAATAAACGACCTTTGATTTCCTCGCCGATTGGCATCATGATTGGACTTCCTGAAGCAGTTACAACTGCTCCTCTTTGCAAACCTTCTGTAGAATCCATAGAAATGGTTCTTACAGTGCTTTCTCCAACATGAGATTGAGTTTCTAAAATAACTTTCTCACCGTTTGGCTTTGTCACCTCTAGAGCGTCCAAAATTCCTGGTAGAATGGCATTTTCACTGTCGAAACTTACATCGACAACAGGTCCGATGATTTGAGTAATTTTTCCTGAATTAGTTGACATATTTGAATGTATTTTTTGATATAATTGTCTGCTAAATTTGGCTGCAAAAGTAGTGCTTTTTCAAATAATAGCGAAGGATTTTTAAATCTTTTTATTTGACTATTTTTGAAGCCTTAAAAGATTCAATATCACGTGCTAATAATACTCCAAAATATTTTTCTAAGGTGAAGGTTTATAAAGGGTTAGGGGAATTCGAAAAAATCAAAAATGCCATTGTGACAACTGGTACATTTGATGGAGTGCATCAGGGG
>CAJXRL010000275.1 GCA_913059105.1 uncultured Flavobacteriales bacterium | reverse complement strand
CGAGATTTCTGCCTGTCTCGTGGGCTCGGAGATGTGTATAAGAGACAGGGAAAATTGATAGCAATGAGGTTAGCTTACCTAAAACTGTTATCAATTCAAATTATTTAAGTCTTATGCCATATGGTTTTATACCTGAAGGCAGCACAGCATTAAAATACAATACCGAATGGCAATGGTGGGGCGAGAAAACAGAAGGAGCCTCAACAATGATTCAACTAGCTAAAGAGCAAGGCTATAAGATAATGCTCAAACCACATGTCTGGAAAAAACATGGCGTTTTTACTGGCCATCATACTTACACTACCAACAACGAATGGATAGCCTTTGAAAAATCTTATTCAAAATACATTTTAGACTTCGCCGCTTTAGCGGAAAAAGAAAGGGTTGAACTCTTTTGTATTGGAACTGAATGGGGGGAATTTGTTCAAAAGCGACCAGATTACTGGCAGCAACTTATTAAAGAGGTAAAAAAAGTATACTCGGGCAAACTTACCTATGCGGCAAATTGGGATGAATACAAGAAGGTGCCTTTTTGGAAAGAACTAGACTTTATAGGTGTAGATGCCTACTTCCCTTTAGTGGAAAATAAAACTCCAACTACTGCTCAGATCAAGTACGCATTGCTGCAACCTTTAAATGAATTGAGAATTGTCAGCAATTCCAACAACAAACCAATACTGTTTACAGAATTTGGTTATAGAAGTATAGATTATACAGCGAACAAACCTTGGGAAGCCGGAAGAGAAGGAACTGTCAATTTACAAGGGCAAATAAATGCTTGTGAAGCGTTTTTTAATACTTTTTGGAATCAAGACTTTATTGAAGGAGGATTCATATGGAAATGGTTTGCCGATCACAAAGCTGTTGGTGGAGAAAGCAACAATGGGTTCACACCCCAAAACAAACCGGTAGAGAAAATTATTAAAAAGTGGTATTCCTTATAATTATGAATTATTCAATTACGAATTACGAATAGTTCAATAATACTGTCATTACCAGCAGAGAGGAACAAAGAGTATTAATCTGTTTCTAATGAACTAGATTGCATCGCGCCTCGCAATGACTCAAGCTCCGCTGGGTTTGCAACCCTGCGGTTACTTACATCTTATCCGAATCTTATTCACTCGACCTTTGCAATTTGCCTTTAGCAGTAAATAGCGGTTTCTTTTGGAAGGCAATTTCATAAACAAACAGCAATATTATATAGTAAAGAATCAACTCCTCAAATTCTTGATGATTCCCTCTTAACGATTCATTTATCGGCATACCCAACTTTGGTAACCAACGGGATAATTGACCTATGAATATATAAACAATAAATGAATAGATAATATAATGACTAGCTGCAAGATGATGAAACAAGTTGTTTTTAATCTTATTTCTAAAAAATGGCATTACTACAAACAACAGCACCATAACAGCGTATGATGCTTGTCTTAAATAATAATTGTTGTCTCCTTGATTATGGAAATTTCTAACAATCCCTTTATCTTCTTCCACTCCTTTTACAAAATATTCATAATAATGAATGCCGTAATCTATTTCTTCAAGAAATAGCAACAAAAAGAATAAACAAAGACCAACATATGCCAGCTTTTCAAACCAAAAATCTTTTAATCGAATTGCTTTCACTAGGTATACTAAACTAGATGCAATTAACAGCAATTGTAAATTTTCAAGCAAACCAAACTCTCTATTAACATCAGGAGAGATTAACTCAGTGAGAAAAGAAATTCCAGAGTAGTTCATGAAAACCAATAACGACCCTAGAAACAAAGGAAATTGCCAATACGAAAAATGAATTGAATTATTTATTCTCATAAAAATATTTTAGGATTTACCTTATAATTAACAGCACTAAATTACTAAAACCCGCATCCACAGCCACCCGAGAATTGAATTTCAGTATTTGGCAGCCACTCGGCAATTTTTTGTTTCATTTCATCTGAAATCAACATTCCTTGCAACTCAAGTTCTTTTAGATTTACTAATTTGGAAATAGCCTCATTAACCTGGTGAACATTATTTGACCATAAATTAAACTTTTCAAGAGCTACCAACTCACCTATTTCTTTTGGAATAACTTTTACATCGTTTCTTGACAAGTCAAGAATTTCTAATTGCTTCAATTTAGCAATTTGTGGAGGGAGAATTACGATTTTATTCCGTGAAAGAATCAGTTCTTCCAAACCGTTGAGTTTTCCTATCTCTGCTGGAAGTAATGAAATCTTATTTTTAGAAAGATCCAATGTCTTTAGATTCTTGAATTTCTCTAGACCTACGGGAAACATTTTTATCTTAGACTTGGACAAATTCAAATGATAAACAACTTCAGGGCGCTCGTTGGCTTTTTGAAGAGAGGTAAAGATATAATCTACATCACCCGCTTCTTGGGCAGCAATTTGAAAGGAAAGAAAAAATAGTATTAGTAGAATTCTCATCTGAATATTTGCTCTGCTCGAACTTTATCTTTCTGCATTTCTGCAATTAGAGCCTCTTTGCTTTCAAACTTTCTCTCGCTTCTAATTCTTTTTATAAAATGAACGGTCAACTGCTTACCATATATATCTTCATTAAAACCAAACAGATTTACTTCAACACTCACTTTATCTGTATGCTCAATAGTTGGACGAGTTCCTATATTCAGCATTCCCTTAAAAGTAACATCATCAACTTTCACATTCACGGCATAAATACCATTTGCGGGAATGAGCTTATATGGGTTCTGTATAGAAATATTTGCTGTAGGAAAACCTAGTTCTCGTCCAATTTTCTGACCGTGAACCACTTCCCCTTGAATAAAAAAAGGATGACCAAGGTAATTTGCTGCTACATCAACTTCCCCTTCCTCCAACGCTCTTCTAACTTTGGTCGAGCTTACGTTTACATTATCTACATCTTGCACAGAGATCTCTTCCACCTCGAAACCATATATAGGTCCAAATTCTTTTAAATGCTCAAAAGAACCTTCTCTATTTCGACCAAAATGATGATCGTAGCCAATTACCAATTTAGTAGTCCCTATTTTATTGACTAACAAATCTCGGACAAACTCTAGCGAAGTAGTTCTCGAAAATTCTTTTGTAAAAGGAATAATGATTAAATGATCAATACCAACTTGTCGCAACAATTCAATCTTCTCGTCTATGGTGTTAATGAGTTTTAAATCAGAATCTGGCTGAAGCACCATTCTTGGGTGCGGGAAAAAGGTAAGTAAAACACTTTCCCCCTTGTTTTTTTTCGCCACCTCTATTAATCCTGTCTCTTATACACATCTCCGAGCCCACGAGACAGGCAGAAATCT
>CAJXRL010000274.1 GCA_913059105.1 uncultured Flavobacteriales bacterium | reverse complement strand
GATCTACACAGAGTAGATCGTCGGCAGCGTCAGATGTGTATAAGAGACAGGCAAGATAGCTTCCGCTCAAATATAAAGAATCATTAATAATCCAAACTATGCATTGCCCTATTTTTAATGAATCCAAACTACCATAATAAAGAAATTATTAGAACTGTTGCATCAGAATTTGCTAGGGGGGTATAGCTCGTTGCAAACAAATCGACAACTACAACTTTGGTTCTTAAAGATTCATTTTTTTCTTGATTAATTCTCCCGTTAAAAATTCTTTAACTTTAGCCTTAAGATAAAATCAAACATGGCCACAAGCGATTACGAAGCAAAAAAATATGAGAATGATGAAGCATTCAGAATTGTAGATTCATTAACCATTGAAGAAGCGCTTCAAATAAACATAAATAATGAGCCATTTATGGTTACCATGAGAACTCCCGGCGATGATATTCAACTGGTTCGTGGACTATTGCATTCTGAAGGAATTATCAATGACAGTTCATTTAGTCCTGACATAATTCTTAAAAAGGAAAGTAAAAACGGAATTATAAATGCTGTTGAACTTTCTATTCCTAAAGATAAGTTGGGAAATGCATATGCTAATAGTAGAAGTTTATTGTCTGTTTCATCTTGTGGTATCTGCGGAAGAAAAGAATTGGATGAGCTTTCTTTCATTGGAAAAGTAATTGATGAAGAGCGGCAATTTAATGTAGCTACTATTCAATCTATGTTCCATAAAATGAATCTGAGACAAAGTGCATTTAAGCAATCCGGTGGCTCACATGCTGCAGCAGCATTTACTTTTGGTGGTGAAATTTTATCATCCAAAGAAGATATTGGGAGACATAATGCAGTGGATAAAGTAGTGGGAGATTTAATTATCAATGGACAATTAAAGGATGCGGCAGCTATCACAGTTAGTGGACGAATCTCTTATGAAATTATTATAAAAGCTTTTAAAGCTAAAATTCCCGTCCTCTGTGCTGTTTCTGCACCGTCGACGTTAGCAGTAGATTATGCAAAAGAATTGGGAATTACCTTGCTTGCTTTCTGCAGGCATAATAGAGCTACTTGCTACTCAAATCCGCAACGAATTAGTCCTAGTAAACTAAACAGCAAAGCCAGTTAATAGAAAAATATGTCAAAAAATTTAAGTGAATTATCTGGAAGAAAAGGATTAAAAGATAACCTCTTTGATCGCATGGGGCAGTTGGCCCAAACAGACGGCACACCCGACAAAAAAGAACTTCAAAAATTAGCAGATGAATTCCTTATTGGCGATGCCAATACGTATGGAACTGCGTCATTTTATGATTTTTTAAAACCAGAGAATAAAGGAAAAAAGGCATACGTATGTAACGGAACTGCTTGTGTTTGTGCCGGAACTCAAGAAAAAGTTATTGACGATTTAAAAAAACATTACAAAGCTGATGAAATTGGCCATATGACTTGTTTGGGGAGATGTCATGAAAATGCTGCTTTTCATATAGATGGACAAAACTATTCAGGAGCTGCATTGAATGAATTAGAATCAATCATAGAAAAGAAAGAAGGAACTCAAGATAATTATCATGTAGGGTCACTCGGCAATGCAATCCTAACAAGAGAATTTACTTCTGTTGAATCGTATTATGCTTCCTTCAAAGCAGCATTAAAAAAAGACTCAAACGATGTTCTCGATGAGATCAAAATTTCAAATGTTAGAGGACGTGGAGGTGCAGGTTTTCCCATGGGAGTTAAATTTGGATTTTGCAGAAATGCAGAGAGTGAAACCAAATTTATCATTTGCAATGCCGATGAAGGTGATCCAGGTGCATACTCAGACCGTTATTTATTAGAACAACGACCACATTCGGTGCTTTACGGAATGTTAATAGCTGGATATGTTACACATGCCCAATATGGAGTTGTCTATATTCGAGCAGAATACCCAGATGCTGCAGAGATTGTTCAAACCGAAATTGATGTCCTTAGAGAAGCAGGATTAATTGGCAAAAACATTGATGGTAGTGGATTTAATTTTGATTTTAAAATAATTCGAGCGCAAGGTTCCTACATCTGTGGTGAAGAAACAGCATTGATCAATTCCATTGAAGGGCAGCGACCAGAAGTAAGAGTTCGCCCACCATTTCCAGCTCAGCAAGGGCTTTTTAATAAACCAACAATTGTAAACAATGTTGAGACACTTGCTAGCTTGAATTTTATTATAGAAAACGGCGGACAGGCTTGGAAAGATATTGGTACAGAGAAATCTTCCGGGACCAAGTTAATCTGCTTGGATAGTTTCTTTAACAATCCAGGTGTCTACGAGGTAGAAATGGGCACACCACTTTCCACAGTTGTCAATGAACTTGGAGGTGGATTTAAATCTGCAGTAAAAGCAATGCAAATTGGTGGACCTTTAGGAGGCTTAGTTCCAGTTTCTAAAATTGATGAATTGCAAATCGATTTTGAATCCTTTTCAAACGGCGGTTTCTTATTAGGTCATGCCTCAATCATCTGCATACCTGAAGAATTGCAAATAATGGAATTTATAGAACATCTCTTCGATTTTGCATCTTATGAAAGCTGTGGAAAGTGTTTCCCATGTAGATTAGGAACAAAAAGAGGACAAGAAATGTCCTTCAAGGCCCTAAATAGTGGTTATAAAATAAACCGAAAACTTTTTGACGATTTACTTAACACCTTAGAACAAACATCACTATGCGCACATGGTGGTGGAATTCCTTTACCGATTAAAAATGCACTTCATTATTTCGGTGACGAAATGGAGCAGTATTTTGAATAAAAATTTATGATTACTGGATGGCTTATGATTAAAGGTTCATTATTACTGATTGATGATTTATGATTAAATACAATAATAAATTATCAATCATAAATTAAATATAATATGGGTACCATTAGAAAATTTGAGGATATGGAAATATGGGTGGATGCAAGAGTTCTTGTAAAGGAAGTTTATGCACTTACGCACCATTCTTTGTTTTCTAAAGATTTTTCATTAAAAGACCAAATCAGAAGATCAAGCAGTTCGGTTATGGATAATGTAGCAGAAGGTTTTGACAGAGGTGGAAAAAAAGAATTCATCCACTTTCTTACGATTTCAAATGGTTCTCTATCTGAAACCAAATCACAATTATACCGAGCGCTAGATTTAAATTATATAACAGAAGAAGAGTTCAATAATTGCTATGAAAAAGCAAGTAAGATTGGCAAAATGATTGGAGGTTTTATCAAATACCTTCAACAAACAGAATACAAAGGCCATAAATTCAAGGAAGACGAAGCAATTTATGGTTTATACTGTCTCTTATACACATCTGACGCTGCCGACG
>CAJXRL010000273.1 GCA_913059105.1 uncultured Flavobacteriales bacterium | reverse complement strand
AGTAGATCGTCGGCAGCGTCAGATGTGTATAAGAGACAGATACTGAATGATACGGTAGCAACGAATTCAATAAGCACAGGAGATACGTTGAGCACAAATTTTTACGAGTGGAAAGTTAAAGCAATCAACTATCAAAGTCAGACCGATTTTACAACAGCGGAATTTGAAATAGATTTGACAAGTCCGGGAGTGCCTCAACCACAAACACCAATTAATCAATTAACTCCTCCTATCGATTCTCTAGTTAGTTTTACATGGAACCCGGGCTGGGATGATAACTGGTCACATGACATTATTTATATCTACGAAAGTTTAACCAACACTATTCTTCAAACAAAAAATGTAACAGATAGCGCTTTTGTCTATTCTAACTTTGTATCAGGAAAGAGTTATTACTGGCAAGTTAAGAGTTTTGACAAAGTAGGTAATGAGAGTGACCTAAGTGCAATCAATAATTTTAGCATACAATAATTGAAAAACAATAAGAAAACCCTTTATGTATTAATTCCCTTGATGATAATTGTCTGGGGAGGTATTGCTTTTCAAATTGTTGGTGGGCTTTCTGACGATGACGAAGTTTTAATAGTTTCCGATCCAATTTTAAAACCTTTGGAAAGTAGCGCAGATACAATTAATTACGAATTGACACTTAATTACGATGACCCTTTTCAAGTATCAAGGAGAGCAAAAAGTTCGTTAAGAAAAAATACTAAAGCTACACTTGTAAGCACTTCTAGAATTAGGTCAAATAAGCAAAATAACAAACCAAAAAGCGTTATTACTTGGCCAAATGTAAAATATAATGGCTTGGTTAAAAGCAGTAACAGTAAAGTAGTAGGATTATTCTCTATCGGTTCTTCGAGTTTTTTAGCAAAAAAAGGGGAAACGTATAAAGACATAGAAGTGCTAGAATTTTCCGAAGCACAAATTACTTTGAAGTATCAAGGTGAAGAAAAAATAATATCAAAATGAAGCAAGTAATACAAGTATTCTTTTTTACTCTGATTAGCCATCTCGGTTTTGCGCAAGAGTTTACACCCTCATTAACTAAAAAAATTAAGGTAGTTAGTGAAGATACTATCACCCATTTTGAAGTTAAACGGGTAGTATCTGAGCAATTTAAACTTGAATCAGGTAAGCGATATTATTGGTATTTAAAGAATGAAATTCATTCAAATATAGGTGGGTTCTATGGCAACCTGCTTCATGGGAGTTTTGAGATTTTGATGAAAAATGAATTGAACTGTAAAGGACAGTTTGATGAAGGCCTGAAAACTGGAAAGTGGAAATATTGGTTTTCGAATGGGACTTATTCTGCAATTACGGAATGGAAGGAAGGGCTTAAAAATGGAGTCCAAAAATTGTTTTATAGTAGTGGAATTATTAAGTCCAGCTTTAACTTTAAGAATAATTTGGAAAATGGGTCGTATCAGTTGTATGACGATAAAGGAAAATTGAAAGAACAAGGTAAGTACAAGGAGGGTTTAAAAAGCGGAAAGATTATTACGTACAACAATGGGGAGCGACAAATTGAACAATATAAGAACGGGGAGGAGATAATTCCAAAGCCAAAGAAGCTAAAAGAAAAAAAGGAAGGAAGAACTGAGAAATTCTCATTCAAAGAGAAGTTGAATGGGTTGTTTAAGAATAAGGAAAAAACTGAAAACAAGCAAACACAAGAAAAGAAAGAGCGATTTAAAGCGATAAAGAATTTATTTAAAAAGAACAAAGAGAAATAAGAGCAATTGATTTCGATTATAAAATAATTAATTTTAATGTCTAACTAATTCACTATGAAAAAACTCCTACTATCTATTATAATCTTACTTTTTTCTTCTTCATTTTTTGCTCAAAAAGCTACAACTGACTTTGTGACGACTTGGCGAACTCTAGATACTCAACCTTTTCTCAGTTTCAACCCAAGCTCAAACGACAGTTCTGTTCACATTAATATTGACACCACCATGGTTTACAATTACGATATAGATTGGGACAACGATGGAATTTTTGATACGCTTGGTGTTACTGATCATATAACACACCAATACCTTGATACGGGTACGTTCATTATACGTATTCGAGGACAATTTCCAAGAATAGTGTTTGGACGTGACATTTGGTATAGTAATGTAAGAAAGTTTCCTGCTATAAGGGATCACTTTAAGTTGATTTCAATTGATCAATGGGGTGCAACTGCTTGGGAAGATATGCATTCCGCCTTTGTTGAATGTGAAAACTTGTTATACAATGCAGTAGATGTTCCAAATTTGAGTAAAGGACCTCGTTTAATAGCGACGTTTAGAGGATGTCTTAAATTTAATGGAGCAATAGGAAACTGGGACGTTTCTAGAGTGAAAAACATGGATTATTTTCTTTCTGGTTGTGAGGTTTTTAATCAAGATTTATCCGCTTGGAATGTAGATTCAGTAACTAGCATGTCCTATATGTTTTTTTTTGCTTCTAGTTTCGATCAAAATTTATCTTCTTGGAATGTTTCAAATGTGACTAATATGAGAGGAATGTTTCATGTTGCTTATGATTTTAATGGAGATATTAGGAATTGGGATGTATCTTCAGTGAAAGACATGAGACAGATGTTTCATTTAGATTCTGTATTTAATCAAGATATTTCTGGTTGGCAGGTAGATTCTGTTCAAAATTTCAACTCTATGTTTACTGATGCAGTTTCATTTAATCAAGACATTTCAACGTGGAATGTAGATTCAGCATATAATATGTCTTCTATTTTACAGGGAGCAACTTCATTTAATCAAAACTTGGGAAATTGGGACATAAGCTCAAAGTTTAAATTGATGTGGTACATGCTTGACCATTCAAATCTGTCAGTTCAAAATTATGATTCCACACTGATTATGTGGGAATCTAGAATTCCAGTTGGTAGAAACCTTAGTAGGAATATTAGCGCTAGGGGTTTAAGTTATTGTTTGTCAGATAGTATTCGTACTGAAATGAGGAACAAGGCGTTTTTTATATCGGGAGATCAGTTCGATTGTTCTACAGTGAGCATAAAAGAAATAGTAGCGGTGAATGCAGAAACTTCCTATGCGATCTACCCGAACCCTAACAATGGGTCGTTTTTCATTGAAAGCTTTTCGAATGAGCTAAATAATGAATCCATCTTGGTATACAGCATACAAGGTAAACTTGTCCATTCAAGTGTATTAAAAAATCAAAAGCAACAGGTGGATTTGAGCAATTTTAATTCAGGCATCTATTTGGTGAGAGTTGGCAATGAAACCAAAAGACTAGTGGTTTATTGATAATTACTAATGTCTAATTACTAATGTTTAATTAACTGAAAAATTGACTAACTGTCTCTTATACACATCTGACGCTGCCGACGATCTACTCTGTGTAGATC
>CAJXRL010000272.1 GCA_913059105.1 uncultured Flavobacteriales bacterium | reverse complement strand
GTATAAGAGACAGATATTAAATGATTTCAAGAATCATGCAGCGTCCTACTTTTACGTTTGTCTTTAGTTTGTAGCATGTCAGAAATAGCAACTCCACATATTCATCAAAACTTGGTTGACAAGGCCAAGCAGAATAACCGACCGGCGCAAAGTCAGTTGTACGAATTGTATAGCAAAGCTATTTTCAACAGCTGTTATCGAATAGTAAATGACTCGTTTATTGCTGAAGACATAATGCACGACGCTTTTATTCAGGCTTTTAAAAACATTCTTCAATTCAATGAAAATTCAACATTTGGTGCGTGGCTAAAAAAAATTGCAATTAACCTGTCAATTAATCATTTGACCCGAGAAAAATTAATTGCTCAAAAGCTTGAAGATTACAAAGGCCTGCATATTGAAGAAGACGAGCAAAAAGAGCAGCTCGATTTTAGTATATCAGAAATTAAAGAAGCATTGGTTCAATTGCCCACTAACTACAGATTAGTATTCTCGTTGTATTTAATTGAAGGCTATGACCATGAAGAAATTGGCGAAATTATGAACATTAGCAAAAGCACTTCTCGATCCCAATTAAGTAGAGCCAAAAAACAAATACGTACGCTTTTAGAGCATCGAAAATATTCCACATTATGAATAACAAAAAATATAACCTTTCCGACTTTGATGAACTTGAGCCCAGTAGTGGTCATCAATTGCGATTTGAAGAAAGACTAAACAAGGAATTGCACAAGAAAAAGAAAAGTTGGAGTTGGTTAGCAGCGGCAGCAAGTATCATTCTATTAATTTCAATTGGCTTTTTTCAGTGGAACGGAAATGAAACCAACAAACCAATTGCTGTTCAAACTGAAGAAGACAATAGCCAATTTCCATTAAAAGAGGCAGAAAACTATTATGAGAACTCATTTGAAACGCAATTCGCAGTGATTGCGGATGCGTACAAAGGACCTGAAAGCAAACAAATGATCGAAGAAAGTATGTTGCTCATTAAAGAGTTACAGCTAGAATACAAACAATTAGAAAAAGACTTAAAAACAACCGGTGATCAAAGAGTGGCGACGGCCATGATATTAAATTACAAGAGCAGAATAAGTATTCTCGAAGAGCTATTGAAGCAGTTGGAATACGTTAACCACTTAAAAAATCAAAAAGATGAAAAAATCAATGCATAAAATTGGAATTGGATTATTCCTTTTATTGTTCAGTTATAGCGCACAAGCAAAACGCACTAGCGAAGAATTGACCAAGGAAATAATAGAAACCCATAAAGTAACTTCAAATCAAAAGATTGAAATAAATACAAAATTCGGAGAACTAAATATTACCTCATGGGATAAAAATGAAGTTGGCCTTGATATAAAGATTAAGGTAAAAGACAACAACGAAAAAAAGGCTCAAGCTATTTTAGATAGAATTCGAATCGAGGTGGTAAATACAAATGACAAATTTAGTGTCATCACACATATTGATGGGAATGATGAAGAGTTGAAAATAAAAACCAGTAAAGAAGGTTACCTGGAAATTAACTACAACATTAAAGTGCCTGCGAAGAATCTATTGGACATTAAAAGCTCATTCGGGGCATTCTTTATTGACAGAATGGACGCTAGTACAAAGTTGGATATGAAATTTGGAGCTGCTACAATTGGTGAGCTAAATGGCGATCAGAACGATTTGAACTTTGAGTTTTGTGACCCTATTGTAATTAGCAAACTCTACGGGGGAAAAATTAAGATGAAATTCTCTAAACTTGAACTACTTAAAAGCGAAAATCTAGTCTTAGCATCAGAAATGTCTGGAGCAAAAGTAGAGAAGGTCACAAAAGCGCAGTTCAATTTAAGATTTGGATCTCTTGACCTGAATGAAGTAATGGATCTTACATTAGAATCTCAGATGAGCTCTGTCAATATAGAAAGTTTGCATGGAAAAGGCGTTATTAAAAACAAGTACGGTTCTTTAAAAATTGCACATGTAAAGAGTTCAACAGAAAGCTTAAAAATTGATGGAGAGTTTTCGCCAATGAAAATTATGTTAGACAAAAGTGCCAGTTATCAAGTAAGTGCCGAATGTAAAATGTCAGGAATAAAACTACCTGCCGGAAGCATTCAAGAAGAAATGGAAGTAGAGACCAGTCGGCCTGCTATTAAAACCAACAGCAGTTTTAAAGGACGAATCGGAGCGAAAACAGACAAGATGACTAATCTTACTATCACCAGTTCATTTGGAGAAGTAAAACTTTCTGTAACCGACTGAGTAATTACCTCGTATACAAAATAAAGTTTAGCTAAACAGTTATTTCAAACAAGTCAGGCGAAAACTGAATAAACCAGGTAAAACAAAAAGGAGAAGCAATGCTTCTCCTTTTTACATTAACACCTATTAGATATTATTATCTTCGCAGCTCATTTTTTTGATAACCCAACATGAAAAATTCAATATCAATTCTCGCTTTAATCTCCATTTCCGCCATTAGCTGTGGACCTAAAAAAGAAAAAGAAGCAATAAAACAAGAACCAGCTATGACAGAAATTAGCAACAATGCGTTAGAATACACTGACCACCATAGCTATTCAAAGCCTCAAGAGGTCGTTGTGAAACATTTGAATTGGAATGCAAACGTAGATTTTGAGATGAAAACGTTGGCCGCTACCGCTGAATATACTATTAACAATATAAAGGGAGTTGATACCATCTATTTAGACATTCGAAACCTTGCCATAAATAAAGTAACAAGAGATGATTCTCCAGAAGAATTAGAGTTTGCTATTCATAAAAAGGAAGTATTTTTAGGTGACCAATTGGCAATTCCAATTACGCCTTCTACCAAAACTATCAGTATAGATTATTTGGCAACTGCAGAAGGAGCCGACGCGTTGCAATTTTTAGAACCTGTTCAAACTGCTGGAAAAAAGCACCCGTTCTTGTTCACCCAATCGCAAGCAATTTTAGCTCGTACTTGGCTGCCTTGTCAAGATAGCCCAGGCATTCGATTTACATATGAAGCTAGCGTTACCGTACCGAAAGGATTAATGGCCTTAATGAGCGCGACTAACCCTACCGAGAAGAACGAATCGGGAGTTTATACCTTTAAGATGGATCAACCAGTTCCTTCTTACCTTTTTGCTTTATCAGTTGGAGATTTAGAATACAAATCGCTTGGGAATAATACTGGAGTATATGCTGAACCATCTGTAATTGAATCTGCTGCCTATGAATTTGCAGATATGCAAAGTATGGTAGATACGGCTTCTGCATTGTACGGTCCATATCAATGGGGCATGTATGATGTGATTGTATTGCCTCCTTCCTTTCCATTTGGTGGAATGGAAAACCCGAGGTTAACTTTTGCAACTCCAACAACTGTCTCTTATACACATCTCCGAGCCCACGAGACAGGCAGAAATCTC
>CAJXRL010000271.1 GCA_913059105.1 uncultured Flavobacteriales bacterium | reverse complement strand
ATGTGTATAAGAGACAGCAATAATAAAACGCCATTCCCCTTCATATTTCCAATTAATGTGTTTCACATTAGTCATATACAGAAACGCCTTAGTTCTTTGGTTTTCTTTAATGTTACTATAGTTTAAAACCTCTCGTTCCTCAGTATAGTTAATCGGGTTGAGCCATATGTTATTTTTGAATTGATTTTCAAAGTAAGCTTTGAGCTTTTTGCTATCAAATTCTAACTGGAAGCCCGTTTCAGAAGTGTAATGTGGCCACATTAAATCACTAAACTGATTATTGGAAAGTGAAATTATTCCGAATTGACTAGACATGTTTAACCAAAATTCTTTTAGGAATAATAATCCTGATTTATCGTTTTGGTATTTTTTAAGAATTTGCTCTTCTGTATTAAAGTATGGAAATCCACTGAAAAGGAACTTATATTCTTCAATTGTAGGTTGCTGGGAAATATTTAAAAGTTCTATCGAAGAATCAGTGACGTCGTTTAAATCAAAAGGGTGTGAAGCAAATAGGTATTGGTTAGTAAGCGCTTCAACTGAAAACTCAGTTAAGCTGTAGTACTTATACAAATTAGATACATCAGGAATATTGTGTTTAACTATAGGATGACCAGATTCGTTAACACCATACTCAAATCCGTTTACTTTCATGAAGGTTAAATTTTAAAATGCAAGATACAAGATACAAGCATTTTAAGAACAATATAGTAGGAAGGAGAATTTATCTAAAACCCAAACCCAATACGAATGCCTGGATAAGCATCTTTGAATTTACCTGGGAAGTACATTTGAGGACTCACAGAGATAGAACTAGAGGGAGACCAAATTAATCCAAATCGAAAGGTGTTTTTATCAAAGGTATTGCCTTGGCGAGATATGAGGCAACCTGCCTCCATTCCTAAAGTTTCAGGATTGGAGTTTGGAAATTCATAGCCTAAGTTTAAGAAAGTGTTAATATTAGTCTTATTGCTATTTGAAAAATCATAGAGAATGTTGGCAGAGGCGAAGAATTTATGCCAAATTTTATCTCGGTTAAATAAGGTAATTCCCAACTTTACACTAAAATCCCCGACCCATTCATTTTTAATTAAACCAGCACCGGCACCAACGCCTATTTCTAAAAGATCTCGACCTCCTTTTACAACGTTTTTCGATTCCAATGAAGTCATTTCATCATTTTGATAGTGGTAGAATATGGTGTGAGAAATCCTACTCTTTATTGGAAGTTCAGGTAATAGTTTAAGAAAAAAATCTTGAAAAGAGATATTGGTTATCTCTCTGAAATCGCCAGCTGAAATCTTAATTATACAGTTTTTTGAAAACAAAATTGCTTCATCTCTAATTCCTGTGTTAGTTATGGTATCTCCATTTCTCAGAAAAATATTTTTTGAAGGAAGCACCTCACTGGTTAATTTACTGCCAGTATTTAGCGTCAGTAAATCAGCTTTGTCTGAATTTAATTCACCTTTTAAAACACTTAAAAATTGAAGGCTCTCCTCAAATTCTTTTAAGGTTTGTAAAACATCAACTGAGTCTCTGAGTAAATTATAGTCTTTCATTTCAAATAGAACTTCTACTTGATTGTTGATGTACACCGTGACTGAATCTAGGACTTTCTCATTTTGTGCTTCAGATATTTGGCTTACCGAAATGAAACCAATGAGGCAAATAGCCTTCAGGAATAAATTTTTCATAATGAAAGATATTTTAGTTTAGTTGTTTGAGAAGTTTCCCAGCTTTATACGTAAAGCCGTTGAATTGCTGTTTGTTGTGTTCTTTGCTTCTGGTTGGATGAAGATGACCTGAGTTGTTGACTCCAAATCCGCTGTTTTTTGATCAATCGTGTCTATCGTTGCAACTTTATCGAGGGTCTTAAATTCAGGAACGAGTTGTGCAATTTGAGCGGTGCCATTCAGAAAAACCGTATCAACTTGATAAACAATTTGTTTTTGAATAATTATTTTTTCTATTGGCGTTGCGGTAGATTGAGAGTTGGTTTTGAGCGTTAAGGAAGTTTCTAAACGCTCCACGTCTTTGCTGAGTAAATCAAGTTGTTTGTTTTTGAAGGCAATTAAGTCAGATGGTTTATTCTGCTGTTTCATTTCTAGTATTTGTAGTGATAATAGATTCAATTCATTTTCATAATGTCGGTTCGTTTTTAAAAACAGCAATGAGGAAAACACAACAAATAGCACTGCGGCTGCGGCTGCATAATGCCAGGGAATCAGGTATTTCTTGTGCTTCAAATTAGTTTGAACTGCGGTCCAAACAAAAGGTTTCGCGGCTTCAATGTTTTTTTGATGCAAATCAGAATCTTGTTCCAATTTGTCTTTTATCAATTTGTCAAAATCAGAGGGTTCCATATTGTTGTTCTTTTTTAATGGTGTTCATTAAACTTGTTCTTGCCTTTTTGAGTTGAGTTTTTGAAGTGCTCTCGCTTACCTGAAGCATGTCTGCAATTTCTCGGTGCGTATATCCTTCAACTACATGTAAATTAAAAACAGTCCTGTAACCCGAAGGAAGGCGTTCAATCATTCTTTGTATATCTGCTGCTTGCATTTGTTGAAGACCATTGGCTTCTTCATTTTGGATGCTTATTTGAATCAAATTTTCACTGAAGTGAAGTTTTTTTCGTTTTTGAAGCAATCGGATTGCTTCATGAATTAGAATGGTTCGAATCCACTTGCCTAGGCTTGCTTTGCCATTGTATTGAAATGTATTCAGCTTTTTATACACCTTGGTGAAACACAGAATAATTGCGTCTTCTGCCTCGTGGTGGTCGCTGAGGTAGCGCATAGCAATCAAGTAAAGCTCAGAATAGAATTGATTGTACAAAGATTCTTGAGCATGCCGATTATTGCGGATGCACTGCTCAATTAATTTTTCTTCGTTTAAAATCACTTGTTTCAAAAGGTTCGGGTTTCAAATATAGAACCTTGTGATTTGGCAAAGGGTTGTCTGGCGTTCTACAAATTATAGAACTAAAGGTATAACATTCTAGTTTACAAAGCGAAAGAGAAAGTGAAAAAAGCTTAAACCCTGCCTCCCTTGCATCAAATTAACCAAATTTCTTACATTCTCTTCAGGTGTTTTAGGTAAAATACCATGCCCTAAGTTGAAAATATAACCTGGTTTATTTGAAATCAAAAATTCATTTTATTTCTACAATTCTAACAGAGGGAAAATGCAGATTAAAGTAACCATAACCGCTAATTACATTTGATGGAAAAGAGACTGGTTCACTTAAAAAACTATTTCCTGCCCTATTTCTTGCTAGTAGAAAGTCATAATAATCTCTGCTGATGTTAGTAAGGGTCGCAACAATTGTGTCGGTTGCATTCTCATATTCAAATTTATTCTCTCGTATTATTTCATTTACTGGGTACTCTCTATCCTGTCTCTTATACACATCTCCGAGCCCACGAGACAGGCAGAAATCTCGT
>CAJXRL010000270.1 GCA_913059105.1 uncultured Flavobacteriales bacterium | reverse complement strand
GAGATTTCTGCCTGTCTCGTGGGCTCGGAGATGTGTATAAGAGACAGATGCAATAATCAGAAACCAAAAGGCAATGCTTTTCAGTCTTTTATTTTTTACTTTTTTTGTGCTCTTAGGTGCGTTCTCCACTCATTACGACGAGGAATATCCTCGGTACGTTTTGGGCGATGATTATGTAGAAACTACTTTGAAAAACATTAAAGATGGTGACCCTATGGCGATTTACAAAGACGCTGGTCAAGAAGACATGTTTTGGAAAATAACCCTCAACAACCTACGAGTTGCCTCAATGACATTTGTAGCCGGTATTTTTGTTTGTTTTGGCACTTGTTATTTCCTTTTCAAAAATGCAATCATGCTTGGCTCTTTTCAATATTTCTTTGTCACAAAAGGCCTTTTTCTTGACTCATTCCTAGCCATTTGGATTCACGGAACTATAGAAATTTCTTGTATTGTTATTGCAGGTGCTGCAGGAATTATATTGGGAAAAAGCTTTATGTTCCCCGGCACGTTAAGTAGAAAAGCTTCGTTTTTACAAGGCTCAAAAGATGCGGTAATGATATTCTTAAGCATCGTGCCTCTAATTGTTTTAGCAGGATTCTTAGAAAGTTTTGTAACAAGACTTACAGAGGCTCCTACCATATTCCGGATCTTAATAATTGGTGGAAGTCTATTGTTAATTCTGTACTACTACGTAGTTTATCCGCGAAAACTAAAAAAAGAATTAAACCTTGCATAAGCTACTGCTCATATTGCTATTCGTAAGTAGTTCGCTACTTTTTGCTCAAGATTCAACAACTGTCAGGCATTTTGATCAAACTCAATTAGAAGAGTTATCGAACAATGAGAAGTATCAATATGACAAAATCGTTGCAGTTCGAGAACCAAATGCTTTTTTAAAAGGACTTGGGAATGCCCTAAAATACATTGGTAAATTTATTTGGAGTAAAAGTGGTTTTTGGTTCTTTTTGATTCTGCTTGTAGCAGGAATTCTTTTTGCTTACCGAAGGTCAATCTTCAAAAGAAAAGTTAAAAAAGAACTAAAGAACGAATACATTCCAAATATCCTTAAAGAAGAAGGCATTAACACAACCAAAATTCGAAAGACAATTAAAGATGCTGAAGATTCCGGCGATTATCGTTCGGCAATTAGAAACTTATATTTATTGGTAATTCTTTCTTTGTCTGATGCGAAGCTAATTAAGCTGCACATTGAAAAGACCAATTCAGATTATCGTAAAGAGTTACCGAAGAAATTCCAAGCCAACTTTAAGCGTTTAACTCGAATTTTTGATTTCATCTGGTATGGAGATTACCCTGCATCGGAAGAACTATTTCAGCAAGCAAAAAATTATGCTAAATCATTAAACCAAAAGGATAATGTGGCGTAAAATAATTGTTGGAATAGTCGTAGTCTTTTTTGCAGCATTAGTCTACTCTATAATGAGTTATGCTACCCAAGAAAGACCACGGAGTTGGAACTACAATTTCAATGAATACGCTACCTCCCCGTTTAGCACCAGAATATTCTTTAAGCAGTTACCCCACTTCTTCCCTGATAAGACAGTAGAAAAGCTGCAACCAAAAGACTTTTATACATTGTTTTGGTCCAACCCCGATATTAATGATCTAAATGGTGACTCTCTATTGAGCGTGGAACCTGACACCAATTATGTTGATGCGAACTATTCTAACAGGTTTAACTATATTTCTGTTAGTTATACCTTTGAGTCTAATTTTATTGGCAACAATAGTTTAATTAATCACGTTTACGAAGGCGGCCATGTTCAAATTCACTCATTTAAATTCAATTCCCAATTATTGGAGCGATTAGGAATTGAAATTGGAGTAATAAATGGTTCTCCAGACTCTACTCCTAACTTAGTCACGCAACGAATCATGTGGAAAGGAGACTCATTTGACCTGAGACAAACAAGATCAGAAGAGTACTTTTTGAAATACCCTTCTCAAGTAGACACACTGGTAATTAACGATTCAGGAAGAGTGATGGGAATTAAGGCTAAAATTGGTCACGGAACAATTTCCCTATTCACTATACCGCACATTTTTACCAATTACGACTTACTGTATGTAGATCAGGGTTTTGCTGAAGCAGTTATTAGAGATCTCCCAGTTGAAGATACCTATTGGAGTAAAAATCTAAACCAAAACGACAGAGAAGATAAAAAAGGGCTTTTGTATTTTATTTTCAGCTACTCCACCTTAAAGTGGGCATACTTTATTTTACTATTCTCCCTACTCTTCTATTTCGTATTGAACTTACAGCGTAAGCAGCGAGCAATTCCAATTATAGAAGCTCCAAAAAATCTTACCCTATCATTTTTGCAAACCATGAGCGATCTTCACTATTCGCAATTGGATTACCATTCCATTTTAAAAAAGAAAATGAATTTCCTTCGCAGCGAAATAAAGTCCTACTATCATCTTCATCAAAAGGAAGTAGATGATTGGTACATTGAGCAACTTGCAAAGCGAAGTAAAATAAAGGAAGAAGCAATTAAGAGATTATTCAATTTTTACAACGAAACAATTAAACAAAAAAGCATCACAAAAGCTGAATTTGAAAGCCTTTGTAACTTATTTCAACTATTTAAAAAATAAAGATGGAAGAAAACGAAAACAAACAAGAACCCGTTCAGAACAAAGCTGAATCAACCATGGAAAACGGTGTTCCAGAAACTCCAGAAGTTCGGCCTGCGGATTCTGCATTTAACCTGCAAGAAACAGCCTTGATGAAAAAAGTTGAAACCCTTTATCAAGAAGTGGCGACTAAACTTATTGGACAAGAAGATTTAGTTGAAAAAATGACGATTGCACTATTTTGCAATGGTCATGCCTTGATTGAAGGAGTTCCCGGAATTGCAAAGACACTCGCAGCAAAGCTATTCACAAAAGTTCTTGACGTTGGTTTTTCAAGAATTCAATTCACTCCTGATTTAATGCCAAGTGACATTATCGGAACCTCGATCTACAATACTAAAACCGGAGAATTCGAATTTAAGAAAGGTCCAATTTTCTCAAATATCATTTTGATTGACGAAGTAAACCGAGCTCCCGCGAAAACGCAATCGGCGTTATTTGAAGCCATGGAAGAGCGACAAGTTTCAGTAGACGGAATAACGTATAAATTACCAGACCCTTTCATGGTGTTGGCTACTCAAAATCCAGTTGAACATGAAGGAACTTACAAATTACCTGAAGCTCAATTGGACCGTTTTTTATTCAAAATAGACATAGCCTATCCAAGTTTAGAGGAAGAGATTCAAATTCTTCAAGCTGCTACTTCACCTCTTGAGTTTTACAGTTTAGAAAAAATAAAACCCATTCTTACTTCATCGGACATTGAAACGTATAAAGAGACCATTGCAGCAGTAAAAGTGGAGAGTCTGTCTCTTATACACATCTCCGAGCCCACGAGACAGGCAGAAATCTCGT
>CAJXRL010000269.1 GCA_913059105.1 uncultured Flavobacteriales bacterium | reverse complement strand
CGAGATTTCTGCCTGTCTCGTGGGCTCGGAGATGTGTATAAGAGACAGACCCAAGTAAAGATGAACTATAAAGAAGTAGATGCACCGAGATCAACAATTACTAGAAATGTTGTTGAAATCGATTCCAAGACTGGTAACATATATGAGGCGATAGCAATTATATCGAAGCGGTCAAACCAAATTGCTCTTGAAATGAAAGAGGAATTAAATGGTAAGTTAGCTGAATTTGCTACAACTACAGACAACTTGGATGAAGTTTTTGAGAATAGAGAGCAAATTGAAATTTCTAAATTTTACGAAAGCCTTCCAAAGTCTAACGCAATTGCAATGAAAGAATATATGGACGGAGGTACTTATTTCAGAAATCCAAAAGAGGATAAAGAGGATACTGAAGCATAACATGCTGAAAGGCAAAAATGTACTTTTAGGAATAAGTGGAAGCATAGCTGCATATAAATCTGCAGTTTTATGCCGAGAACTTATTAAAAATGGTGCAAAGGTTAAGGTCGTGATGACTCCCGATTCAGCGAACTTTGTTACTCCACTAACCTTATCTACACTTTCTAAGAATCCAGTTTATTCAGAATATTCTGATGCTAAAACTGGAGCATGGAACAACCATGTAGAGTTGGCTAAATGGGCTGATTTCTTTTTATTGGCCCCAGCAACGCAAAATACCATTGCAAAAATGGCCAATGGTATTTGTGACAATTTGCTGCTAGCTACCTATTTCTCAATGGAAAATGAAACATTCTTTGCTCCGGCTATGGACTTAGATATGTTTAAACATCCTGCAAACCAACAAAATATTCAAAAACTAGAAAGTTTTGGAAATGTCTTAATCCCTTCAGAGAATGGAGAGCTTGCAAGTGGTTTGATTGGTGAAGGAAGAATGGCTGAAGTTGAAAACATCATAAAAGTTATTTCAACAAAAGACACTTCTTGGAAAGGTAAAAAAGTATTGATTACGGCCGGCCCTACCTACGAAGCAATTGACCCAGTTCGATTTATAGGGAACCACAGCTCTGGAAAAATGGGGTATGCTTTAGCAGAAAAAGCGTTAAAAAAAGGGGCGGAAGTGTGCCTTATTTCAGGACCAACTACATTGTCACCACCCAAAGGTGCAAATTTGATAAATGTAAAATCTGCTGCTGAAATGCTGACTGCAGTTAGAGAACATAAAGCGGACTTGTACATTTGCGCAGCAGCCGTAGCAGATTATACAGTTGCAAACCCAGCAAATGAAAAATTAAAGAAGAAAACCGAATCAATGTCAATTGAATTGGTTCCGACAGTTGATATTCTAGCAGAAATTGGTGCTAATAAGCAAAAAGGGGAATTTGTTGTAGGTTTTGCTTTGGAAACTAATAATGAAGAGGAAAATGCTCGGGCCAAAATGATTCGCAAAAACTGCGACATGATAGTGTTGAACTCACTTCAAAACAAAGGAGCAGGTTTTGGTGGCGATACAAATCAGATTACTGTTTTTCACAAGGACAATAAGCGCACTGCTTTTGAGTTAAAAAGCAAGTTTGCAGTTGCGCAAGACATAATTGACACTATACAATCGAAATGGCTCGGATAATTTTATTTGCACTTCTTTTTTCTCTTTCGGGAGTTGTTTTTTCACAAGAGCTAAATTGTGTTGTTGATGTAAATTCTCGCCAAGTTGAGGGAAGTGAGCGCACTATGTTTGACGAAATGCAACGGCAAATTTTTCAGTTGGTAAACGGTCGTAAATGGTCAACAGATGAATTTCAGACACATGAAAGAATTGAGTGTAGTATACTAATTAACCTTACTGAACGGGTAAGTGCAAATGAGTTTAAAGGAAATATTCAAATTCAGGCTTCAAGACCGATATTTAATTCTGGTTATAATTCTCGAATTATGAATGTTAGGGATGAGAATTTTACTATTCGATTTAATCAATTCGAACCGTTAATTTATAATGAAAACGCATATAGCGGTGAACTAGCGACTATTCTTGGTTATTATGTTTACATGATTTTAGGTTATGATTATGATAGTTATGCTTTTGAGGGCGGAACTAAATATTTTCAACGAGCGCAGCAAATTGTGAACTTTGCACAAGCTTCAACACAATCTGGATGGAAAGCATTTGAAGATAAACGAAACAGATACTGGTTGGTTGAAAATGCATTAAGTGCCCGATTTAAACCATTACGAAAACTCTATTACGATTATCACATTAAAGGGTTTGATTTGATGCAACAAGACATGGGAAGATCAAGAAGACAGATTACTGCAAGTTTAAAGTCTTTGCGACCGATTCACGATGTTGCCCCTTCTTCTTACAATTTACAGGCGCTATTTAATGCCAAATTACAGGAAGTCTTAAATCTATATGAAGAAGCTACTCCAAAGGAGAAGACTGAAATTAGTGAGCTTCTGATTATTATTGACCCCGGAAACTCCAACAAGTACGACAAGTTGAGAAAATAAATATTTCCTATCTCAACAAAAGAGAATACGGCTTAACTTTGAGCTATGTTGCAACAACTCTCTATACAGAACTTCGCTTTAATTGATAAAGTCGAGATTAATTTTTACAGTGGGCTTTCAGTAATTACCGGAGAAACAGGTGCCGGTAAATCTATATTACTAGGTGCTCTAGGTTTGATTTTGGGAAATAGAGCAGATCATTCAGTTTTAAAGGATAGTGCAAAGAAGTGTATTATTGAGGGTAGTTTTAGGTTGAATAATTATGAGCTTCAAAATTTCTTTGAAGGTCATAATTTAGATTATTCTGATGAGAGTATTCTTCGGCGTGAAATAAACGGAAACGGCAAAAGCAGAAGTTTTATTAATGATACTCCTTGCACGCTTGAAGTTCTGAAAAAATTAGGAGTTCAGTTAATCGATATCCATTCTCAGCAACAAACCCTTCAAATTAATGATGCTTCTTTTCAATTAAAAATAATTGATGCTTTAGCAAATAGTAGTTTATTATTGAGCAAATACGGAATCAACTTTGATAACTACATAGTCTTAAAAAAGAAGATTAGTGCTTTTCAAATACAGATTGCAGAGGCAAAACAACAAGAAGATTATTTAAACTTCCAATTTGAGGAATTGGATAAATTGAGTCTTCAGAAAGGAGAGAATGATGGACTAGAGCAGGAGCAAATGCGTTTTGCGAATAGTGAAGAAATTCTAAAGAATTTGTCTTTAGGACAAGCGTTACTTTCGGAAAAAGAAGAGAACATTTTAGGGCAGCTAACATCTTTAAAACAAGTTTTAACTCACTCAGAACAGTACGATAGAGGTTTTGTAGAATTGTTAGCAAGAGTGAATAGTACATTAATTGAATTACAAGATGTAGCAAGTGAGTTGGAAGGTAAAGCACAGTTGCTTGAATATGATCCTGGTAGGCATCAGTTTGTAGACTGTCTCTTATACACATCTCCGAGCCCACGAGACAGGCAGAAATCTCGTA
>CAJXRL010000268.1 GCA_913059105.1 uncultured Flavobacteriales bacterium | reverse complement strand
TATTTGACTTCTGTGATTTGTTTAAGAGCTTCATTCATTTGAACAAATCCTGTCTTTGTGTCTTTGCCAATAATCTTGAGTAATGCACCTGAAAGTAGCCCTGTAAACTCTTCGCCTTGAATAAACTTTGTTTGACCGTTTCCTAGATCTTCTAAAAGAAAAAAATGTTCTCCATCAAATAACCCCTCTACAAACAACTTTCCTTTCCATCTGAATTCATTGTTACTATTATTTACAAGAATAGTTGGTTGAAAATTCATCGTGTTGTGCTTCCCATTTTGCAAGCTAACATTTAACTGTTCTCCTACTATGGCTTTACCGGAAATTTGTTTAATAAATGGATTCCATTGGGGATATTCTTCATGGTCCATTAGTGTGCTCCACACTCTTTCTGTTGAGGCATTTATTATTATTTCTGTTTTGATACTTTTCATGGCAAATTGATTATAGATGAGTAATGTGCTTATTAAAATGATAGTTACTGTGCTTGTTAATTTTAAAATTATTTTCATGTTTTTACGTTTTATGTTTTTATTAAAATGACCAGCCTAAGTGCACTGTTGGGAATATGGTAGACGATTTTCTACTGTACGACTTTCCTGCTAATTGTATATCTGAAGGATTTGTAAACCAGCTTGTTCCAATCCAAGGTGTCAGGTAAAGACCACTTAAAGATTTATGATTCTGAAACAGATCAAATTTGTAGCCTGCTCGAATTCCAATGCTAAATTGTTCCTCTTTCAATTCATTATCCAATTCATCCTCATAGGTAAGAAACAAGTAATCAACAGTTGGACCAGCAAAAAAGCCTTTACTTGCGTTTTCTTTGCCAAAAAAGTAATCCCATTTAAAGGAAATTGCCTTAAAGCTTTCGCTTACATTTTTATGATTTTGCATTCCTTCAGGAAGCGTTAATTGGCCATATCCCAATTGAATTCTTTCATTTTTCCAAGTGAAAGCTGCATGGCCCGACGCCCCTCCTAAACTATAGGCCAAAGGGTCTATTTCAAATTCAAGGTGCTTTTGTTTTTGTGCAGTTGTTGTAATTGTTACTATTAATAATGCAAGAGTAATAATTGAAGTTCTCATAACTTTTAGTTTTTGTTTGGTTATTTATACTGCAAATGTCTCTCAATGTCTCTCCCTCGGAAATACTTCATGTGCCAATCTCTTGTCATTTCACGCCAATTATATTAATTGATATATTTGATTATGGCTTTTAATGGAAGATTTGTATTAAATATTGCTCATTTAGCGGCTAGAAGCGGAGGAGATATAAAACAATTGATTGAACTCAGTGGAAATTCAATTACAGCCTTAAATGAAGAGAATTGTATTGTTGAGAATGAGAATTACAACGCTGTTATTGAACAAGCAGCCGAAGCAACTCAGGACAACTGCTTTGGTTTGCATGCAGGGGAGAATTTAAACTTATCGGCCGCTGGACTAATTGTTCAAATGGCCCAATCCAGCAGCACCGTAAAAGAAGCCTTAGAACTCTGTTGCCAATATGCAAATTTGGGTTGCTCTGTTTTACCCTTGCAATTAGTGGAAAGAGAAGACAGCTATAAGATTATATTAAGTCCCAACCAATTGTGGAAGAATAGTTCAGAAATAGCCTACCAACATACAACCGCCGGAGTGATTGCATTTACCATAAAAGAATTCCATTCATTAACGAGAATGCAGCATCATCCATTAAAAGTAAAATTGAATTGGCCAGAACGGAGAGATAGAAAAGAATACGAAAGGGTTTATGGCTGTTCTGTCGACTTCAACTCAGATGAAATAGCTATTTTTCTTAAAAAAGAGCAGGTAGAGGAAAAAGTAATTACCTCTAATTACAATCTATTGAAAATGCTTGTCGCCCACGCTGAGGAATTATCCGCCTTATTAAAAGAGGATCGAGGCTATTCTGCAGTTGTTAAAAATTCAATTATTCAATTAATAAAACCAGAATTCCCAACTATCGAAGAAGTTGCCGCTCATTTAAACGTAAGCTCTCGTACCCTGCAGCGAAGGTTAAGCGACGACAATCAAACCTATAAGGAGTTAATTGATGAATTAAGAAAGGATTTTGCCATCGGATACCTAAAAAGACCGGACCTGAGCATTAGCGATATTGCCTACTTATTAAACTATGCAGACAACAGTGCTTTTACACGATCATTTAAAAGGTGGACAGGAAAAACTCCTGTGGAGTATCGAAATGCATAAGGAATATTTCAACTAAAATTTTACACAACATAGATGATAAAACCCATCGATTAGTTAATCGATGGGTTTTCTTGATACATCTAACGTTATTAAAAACCCTGCTTAGGACTGCATTACAGAAACGCTTTTTGGTAAAAAAGCTTCTTTGTATTCATGAATGTATTCTTTAAAGCTTCTGGGTTCATGGCCTGTAATATTTTTCACCACATCAGTAGTTTTATCAAATCTTCCCTCGGCTACTTCAGTACTAAATTCTCTTAGGTGCTTGGCCAAAAAATTATTAATTGTGGGATGATCTTTAACAGCATCTATCCACTCATCAACAGAAACTGGAACATACTCTACTTTGTGTCCTATTAGTTCAGCTATATCTTTGGTTACTTCTTCAGCACTGTATACTTGACTTCCCGATACCTCATAACTTTGCCCAAGGTGTTTGTCCTTGTCCTTATCGGCTAATATTTCAGCAACTACTTCGCCAATATCTTTTGGGTGAACAATTGTGTATTTGGCTTCAGGATGTGGGTAGTAGAATGTATTGTGATCCGCTACTGTAGGAGCTGCAAAACCCAAATAGTTCCAAGCAAACAAGCCCGGCCGAATATGGACAGCTCCTACTTCTGCAGCGTTAAAAATGCTTTCTGTCTGTACATGATTTTGAGTCGCAGGACTAGTTGACTCCAGTTCTGCACCCATTTGAGACATTTCCACCACCATTTCTACTCCTTTCTCTTTAGCGACTTGAGCAAATAAACTAGCCGCTTCTGGAAGATGATCTTGAAAAGGATATAAAAAATAGGCTCTTTTAATGCCCTCCAAAGCGACGTTAAGCGCCTTCGAGTCAAAGAAATCTCCTTTAACTATTTCTACCCCTTGGACTTCAAGCTTCTCGCTTCTCTCATCAATGGTTCTAACCATTGCTCTAACCTTTTCTCCCTTGTTCAACAAATGCTGTATTGCATATTGCCCTGTTGTTCCGGTTGCACCAGTAATTAAAATTTCTGTTTTCATTTTTACTTATTTATTAATTATTAATTATTACAATTTGATTTATTTGTCAATTGGTTATCCATCCTTGTTCAGATGCCCATTCTTTTATTTATTGAGAAGTAATTTATGTTGTATATACAACATTTAGGTTAAAAAATTATTTTAGCTTTTTCTCTAATTCTTGAATTTGCGAAACAGTATCTGCTCCAATTTCTGTCTCTTATACACATCTGACGCTGCCGACGATCTACTCTGTG
>CAJXRL010000267.1 GCA_913059105.1 uncultured Flavobacteriales bacterium | reverse complement strand
AATTACAATTAACCGAATTGTGAAAATTATTAGAAAGAAAAACTAGCCACAACAATGTGTATAGTGCATAGCACCCTTCGGGATGCTACAACACCATACACGGAACGTTGTAGAACATAAAAAAAGTGAAATACTATGAACAAAGGAAAAACAGCAGGGATTTTATTATTGATATCTTTCATTTTGGGCGTTGTGATTTATCAAATTCTTCAAGGACCACTTCTTTTTGCAGATGATTTTTTAACTACAACTTCAGAAAATAAAAATCGAATTATCACATCAACTGTCCTTGGATTATTAAATGGTGTAATAACAATTGCGATTGCTGTTTTGGTTCTACCAGTATTCAAACAATATAACTTTAGCCTCTCTTTCTTATACCTAAGCTTCACCATTGTCAATTTTGCGATGATTGCAATTGATAACGTTAGTGCCTTGTCAATTTTGGAGCTGAGCCTAAGCCATTCAAAATATGAGGCAGATAATGATGGGGCATTGGGGATTATTGGTGAGTTATTATATCAGAAACATTGGTGGACACATTATATGTCATTACTTAGTTCATCTTTCTACTTATTCACTTTTTACTTACTGTTTTATCAATCTAAGCTGATTCCAAAAATTATATCCTTATTTGGCTTGATTGCCGTTTCAATGATGTTCATTGAAATTATGTCTTCTATTTTTGGACAAAGCATAGGGATGATTTTGATGCTTCCTCTTGGAATTGCACAATTATCGCTTGTTGGTTGGTTGTTGATTAAAGGGATAAATCAACAAAATAACTCGAAGTAGAAAATGAAATTTCAAAATATGAAAAGAAGATAACACTGTACAACAACCCATCGCACCCTTCGGGATGCTGCGTTTGTTATACTAGACGTTAGCAAAAATTCCCCGTACGACTAATAATTGTCGTTAACGTTTATCGATAACGCCGATTCTTGGGAGGGAAATTGAACAATAATTAGTTATTTTCAAAAGACATAACTAATTGATTATTAAATAATAACTTAGAGCTAGTCAGAATGCAAAAAAACCTGTAGTATCTTAGCCACACAGACGGACAATACAATAAATGAAAACAGAACTTGAAATAAAAGACAAAACCAGACAGGCCGAAGGACTAAAAATTGCTACGTTCAGACAACACATCAGAAAGACATCACCTCACAAACACAACAATTATTTTGAAATTATTTACCTGACTAAAGGTCTAGGTTCACATACGATTGACACAATAGAATACACAATAAAAACTCCCGTAATATTTACGATTCGAAAAGAGCAAGTTCATTGTTGGGACATTAAAACAGAACCGGAAGGCTTTGTACTCATTATTAAAAAAACCTTTATTGACAACTGTTTAGACAAAGATATTAAACGCCTAATTTCAGAATTGAGTGCACAAGCTTGCCTCTTTCCAAAAGACAATGCTGCAATCGATATTTTCAAGCTTTTATTAAATGAACATCAAGAAAAGAAAACGTCAAATACACCAATAATTGACGGATTATTAAAAGCGCTTTTGGCAAAACTTCTTGAGTCCGTAAAACTAAAGATTTCTAAAAACGGTAACAGTACAATTTTTCAAAAATTCATTGAGCTTTTGAATAGAGAAAATGAACTAACAAACAAGGTCAACCACTATGCCAGATTGTTAAATACAACTCCACAAAATCTAAATGCAGTTTGCAGAAAAGAAACAGGACAATCTTCAGCCGAGATACTTTCAGAATATATTATCAATGAAGCAAAAAGACTTTTACGCTACACTGATATTATGGTAAGCGAAATTGCTGACAAACTTGATTTCAAAGACAATTCCCACTTTTCAAAATACTTCAAACGACACGTTGGCAGCTCTCCAATTGGTTTTAGAAACGACAATAGCTAAGTACCACTAAATTTTCAAATAGACCATTAACTAGTGCCTTCATTGTATATTTTTGCACCATATGAAAGCACAGAATTTGAACACATCTAAAGAAATAAACACCTCTACTGAAATTAAAAAACCCTCATTTAAAGAAGCCTTTTGGTTTTGGTTAAAACTCGGGTTCATCAGCTTTGGTGGACCGGCAGGTCAAATTGCAATTATGCATGAGTTTTTAGTAGAAAAGAAGAAATGGATTTCAGACAGCCGATTTTTACATGCACTTAATTTTACGATGATACTTCCCGGTCCAGAAGCACAGCAATTGGCGACTTATACAGGATGGATGTTACACGGAACAAAAGGAGGCTTAGTAGCAGGTGTTTTCTTTATTCTACCCTCCATGTTTATTTTACTTGGATTGTCTGCTCTGTACGTTACGTTTGGCAATATTCCATGGGTGTACGCGATGTTTGCAGGGTTAAAACCTGCTGTAATAGCCATTGTTATTTTGGCACTCATTAAAATCGGGAAGAAATCACTACATACGGTATTTCATTTTATGATTGCAGGAGCAGCTTTCGTTTGCATTTTCTTTTTCAACATTCCTTTTCCTATACTTATCATTGGAGCACTAATTTTGGCGTTCGTCAGTAGAAAGTTTGCTCCCAAATTGTTTAGCCAAACAGCCGCAGCGAAACAACATTTAGCAAAGGATGAAGAAAATTATTACATCAATGATAATTCCGTTTTGCCCGACTCAGGTTTTAAGTTGGGTAGACTAGGTAAGCAAGTGTTTTCGGCTTTTTGTATTTGGGTAGTTCCTCTAGGACTTTTTTACCTGCTAACTAATGATTTTGCCTTCTGGAACAAACTCTCAATGTTCTTCACCAAGGCAGCCTTTGTAACATTTGGTGGAGCTTATGCGGTTTTGCCGTATGTGGCTCAGGTAAGTGTCGAGAAATTAAACTGGCTTACAGAGCTCCAAATGATTGATGGATTAGCATTAGGAGAAACTACTCCTGGTCCACTTGTCATGGTTTTAGTATTTGTTGGTTTTATGGCAGGATATAATCATTTTGAAGGCTCTCTACTCATGGGGTCAATTGGTCTTTTCGCAACTACCCTTTACACTTTTGTGCCGTGCTTCCTTTTTATATTTGTTGGAGCACCTATTATTGAGAGAACAAGGGATAACGAAAAGATAAAGCAAGCCTTGAGTATCGTTACGGCAGCAGTGGTTGGGGTTATCCTTAACCTCACTATATATCTTGGTAAAGCAGTAATTTTTCCAAGAGAACTTAATCTTGCTCAAATCGATTTTATAACGCTAGGATGGATTGCTGTTTCCTTTGCAGCCATGTACCGTTTCAAAGTCAATATGCTTATCTGGATAGTTGTTAGTGCATTGTTTGGTTTGGCCCATCATTTAGTAATGTAAGATTGTCAACATTAAACAGCCACACACATTGCGAAGACTCTCAAATCAGCCGCACCATCCAAGCTTGTCAATAGGTGTATCTTCCCTATCCTTCGGAAGAAAAAAGCACGACCTACAACATATTAAATCTGTCTCTTATACACATCTCCGAGCC
>CAJXRL010000266.1 GCA_913059105.1 uncultured Flavobacteriales bacterium | reverse complement strand
GAGATTTCTGCCTGTCTCGTGGGCTCGGAGATGTGTATAAGAGACAGGAGTAGACGAATCGAAAGTACATTTTGAGTTGTTTAATACTCCAACAGGGGGAAAGAAAAAGAAACCGTTAGATCAAAACAATAAAGAAGTTACTGAGGTTTCTATTATAACAAATGGAGTGCAAGTTTCATTTAACATGACTCAGAATGGTGAGAAGATATTAGATGCTGCACTTCGAAATAATGCTGACTTGCCATTTGCTTGCAAAGGTGGAGTTTGTTGCACTTGCAAGGCAAAATTAGTCGAAGGAGAGGCCCCAATGGAAGTGAATTATTCATTGGAAAAAGAAGAAGTAGAACAAGGATATATATTAACTTGCCAAGCTATTCCCAAGTCAAGTAAAATTTTAGTAGATTTTGACAGTTAAAAATTTAAGTTATGGAAAACAAAACACTTAGTTTAGACGAGCAGTTTCAAAACCGAATTGATAACGGTGACAATATTGAAGCTAAAGATTGGATGCCAGAGAAATATCGTAAAACTCACATCCGTCAAATCTCACAACACGGACATTCCGAAATCATCGGAATGTTACCGGAAGGAAATTGGATCACTAGAACCCCTACGTTAAGAAGAAAAGTTGCTTTACTTGCTAAAGTGCAAGATGAAGCAGGTCATGGATTATACTTATACAGTGCTGCAGAAACTTTAGGGATTAGCAGAGAAGAACTGAATGAACAGTTAAATTCTGGCAGAGCGAAGTACTCTAGTATCTTTAATTATCCTACTGTTTCTTGGGCAGACATGGGTGCTGTAGGTTGGTTAGTTGATGGAGCAGCCATTATTAATCAAGTAATGCTTACCAAAACTTCATATGGCCCATACGCCAGAGCAATGGTTCGTATTTGTAAAGAGGAAAGTTTTCATCAGAGACAAGGCTATGAGATTATGTTGTCACTTTGTAATGGCACAGAAGTTCAAAAAGCAATGGCTCAAGATGCATTAAACAGATGGTGGTGGCCAAGCATGATGATGTTTGGACCAAGAGATGAAGATTCTCCAAATACGGAACAATCAATGAAGTGGAAAATCAAGAAGAAAACAAACGATGAATTGCGTCAGCAATTTGTTGATCAAACAGTTCCTCAAGCGGAGATTTTAGGAATAACTATTCCTGACAAAGATTTGAAATGGAACGAAGAAAGAGGTCATTATGATTTTGGTGTGATTGATTGGGAAGAGTTTTGGAACGTAGTAAAAGGCAATGGCTTGATGAATGATAAGCGATTGAAAGATAGAAACGAAGCTTGGGATGAAGGGAAATGGGTAAGAGATGCCGCTTCGGCTTATGCAGACAAACAAGCAACAAAAAGAGCAAAGAAAACAGCGTAATTAAATTACGAATTAAGAATCAGTTACAAAGCAGGTTATTAAGTTAAAAAAATACAGGGAGTTTTGGATTTTGTAATTGCAAAATCGAATCCAAATACTCATAATTAATAAAATTAGATAGTAGTAAAATACGAACTTGAATTTTCATTTATTATAAAATTACCCTTTCGTAATTCGTAATTTGAAAATTCGTAATTCTTAAAAGGATGAACAAAGAATGGCCCATTTGGGAAATATTTATCAGAAGTAAAAATGGTTTAGAACACCGTCATTGTGGAAGTTTGCATGCCGCAGACGAAGAAATGGCAATTCAAAATGCGAGAGACGTTTATACTAGAAGACAAGAAGGTGTTAGTATTTGGGTGGTTGAATCGAAGCACATCACAGCATCTAATCCAAAGAAGAATGGTGAATTGTTTGAGCCGGCTGCCGATAAGGTCTACCGTCATCCAACTTTTTACGATTTACCAGACGAAATAAAGCACATGTAATTTATGTTACAAGAAAAATTATACAACTATTTACTGCATTTGGGTGACAACTCGATGATCTTAGGTCAGCGATTGGGAGAGCTTTGTGGTCATGGACCCGAGTTGGAAACAGACATTGCATTAACCAATATTTCACTTGACCTTTTTGGGCAAGTAAGAAATTACTTTCAAGCCGCTGCTCAACTTAAAGGAGGAGACGCAACTGAAGATAGCATTGCTATGTTGAGGTACGAACATGAATACCGAAATACTTATTTAGTTGAACAACCAAATGAAGATTTTGCTCATGTTATTGCCCGCCAATTCTTTTTTGATGTATATCATCAGTTGGTTTTGAGGGAATTGATGAAGAGCAAGAATGAAACGTTGGTAGCGATTGCAAATAAATCGATAAAAGAAGTTGACTATCATGTAGATTTTTCATCTACCTGGATCAAACGTTTGGGAGATGGTACAGAAGTTAGCCATGCTAAGATGCAGACAGCAGTTGACACCCTTTGGAGATATTCTATGGAACTTTTTAAAGCTACAGATACTGAAATTTGGGCTGCAGAAAGTGGAGTAGGAGCAGACTTAGATAAATTGAAACCTATTTATTTAGAACGAGTATCTGCTCTTTTAGAAGAAGCTACTTTGCAATTGCCAGAAAACACCGTTTTTCAATATGGTGCAAAAACAGGCATGCATTCAGAGAACATGGGTTTTATATTGGCTGAATTTCAATACATGCAAAGAGCCTACCCAAATATGAAATGGTAACATGCTAGGAATCTCACCAAAAATAGAATCTCTATTAACTTCGGTGAGCGATCCTGAAATTCCTGTCTTATCCATTATGGATATGGGAATAGTTCGGAAAGTTGAATTACTTGATGATACATACAACATAGAAATAACTCCGACTTATTCTGGTTGCCCTGCCATGGATACGATTGGAGATGATATTGTGACTGCATTCAAATCAAAAGGGTTAAATGCGACTATAAAACTAGTATTAGCTCCTGCCTGGACTACAGATTGGATTACAGAAAGAGGACGAAAATCACTAGAAGAATACGGAATAGCTGCTCCACGTTCTGCAGAAGTAGATAAAGCAGCCTTGTTGGGCGAAGCAAATACCATTAAATGCACCAACTGTGGTTCACTAGATACAAAAATGGTGAGCCGTTTTGGATCTACAGCCTGTAAAGCATTATTTCAATGCAACGATTGCCATGAGCCCTTCGATTATTTTAAGTGTTTAAAGTAAAACAGAGTTTGCACAGCTAAGTCAATTTACAATCATTTACTTCAGTTGTAATCTTTCGTAAATAATTGACGCAGATATTCTTGGTGTTTTGGTTGGGAATTGTTAATCTTGTTAGCACATTAAACTAAAATTTACTAATCAATTATATAATATGAAAAAAATGAAATCAATGGCAGCCGTAGCTTTGTTGACATTTGGATTATCTTCATGTGTGATTTATGAATCGCATACTGTAACGGGAAATCCAATTGGAACAAAAAAAGGAGTTGCTAAATCCAAAATATTTAAGAAACCTGATGTCGGAATGGCAACTGCGGCAAAGAATGGTAACTGTCTCTTATACACATCTGACGCTGCCGACGATC